>NZ_JBFRCN010000023.1:0-116545 GCF_040965835.1 Paraburkholderia sp. BR10872 | reverse complement strand
ACCAGCAGGCGCGAACCGGCCACGCACACCTGCCCCGCGTTGACGGCAAGCGCGCCGGCGATGCGGCGCGCGACCTCGTCGAGCTTCGGCGCATCCGCGAAGACGATTTGCGGGCTCTTGCCGCCCAATTCCAGCGTGACCGGCTTCGTGCCGCTTTGCGCGCACGCCGCCATGATCGCCGAGCCCGCGCGCGTCGATCCCGTGAACGTGACTTTCGCGATGTCCGGGTGGCGCACGAGTGCGTCGCCGGTCGTCGCGCCGTCGCCTTGCACCACGTTGAAGATGCCAGGGGGAATGCCTGCCTCGATCGCGAGTTCGGCCAGACGCAGCACCGAGAACGGCGTCATCTCCGAAGGCTTGAGCACCACGGCATTGCCCGCCGCGAGCGCCGGACCGATCTTCCACGACGCCATCACGAGCGGGAAATTCCACGGCGCGATCGCGCCGACCACGCCATAAGGCTCGGCGATCGTCATGCCCAGATGGTCGTGATCGGTGGCCACGACCTCGCCGCCGAGCTTGTCGGCGAACTCGGCATAGAAACGGATGCCTTCCGCCGTGAACGGCACGTCCCACGCGCACACGTCGCGCACGGGGCGCGTCGAGCCGAGCGCCTCGAGCGGCGCGAGCGTGGCGGTGTCGGCGGAGATCAGGTCGGCGAAGCGGCGCAGGATGCGGGCGCGCTCGCGCGGCGCCATGCGTGGCCAGCCGCTCGTGCGAAACGCGCGCTTCGCGTTGTCGACGGCGTGGTCCACCCGTTGCGCGTCGCCAAGCGGCGCCGAGGCATAGACGACGCCGTCCGATGGCCGCGCGACCCCGATGTGCGCCGCGCCTTCGACGACCCACTCTCCGCCGATGAAGTGGCCGGCTTTTTCGGCCACTGAGGCAGCGACTGCGGCGGGATCGAACTGGTCCATGACTGGGTTCCCTCGACTTGGTCTCGATGGGAAATATCGTAGGTCCACTGCCACCGCATATTTCGCCGACAAAAAAGCCCAATCAGCAGAATCGACGCGTTATTGACCGTCCAACCCCGCGTTTTGCATTGCATCACGGGCGCTGACGGGGCGCGCGCCCAAACAGGAAGATCGTCCTAGTCAGTCACGGCGGGCGATGCGATAGTCACGGGACGCGTATACAGAATCCGGAGGCCGGCGTGTCCGACCCAAACCTGAACAGCGTCATTACCTACCGCGCATTTACCGCCGACGATCTGGCCGCCGCGCATGCGTTGTCGACGGCGGTGCGCTGGCGGCACCGCCCCGAAGACTGGCGTTTCGCTGCCCGCATCGGCGAAGGCATCGTGGCCGTGGACGAAAGCGGTTCGCTCGTCGGCACGGCTTTCTCGTGGTTGTTCGGTCCCAACGCGGCGACGCTCGGCATGCTGATCGTCAAGCCCAGTCATCAGCGCCGCGGCATTGGCCGGGCCATGATCGAGCACTGGATGCAGGCGCTCGCCTCGCGCACGCTGCTGCTCCACGCGAGCGACACGGGCTGGCCGCTCGTCGAGCGGCTCGGCTTTACGCGCATCGGCCGCATTCACCAGCACCAGGGCGCGGCGTTTCAGCCGCCGCTCGTCTCACTGCCCGCGGGCGAGCGGCTGCGCCCGATCGGCGCGAGCGACCGGCCCCGCCTCATCGAGCTGGCGACGCGCGCAAGCGGCCTCGACCGCTCGGACATGCTGCCGAAACTGCTCGATCAGGCGAGCGGCATCGCGCTCGACCGCGACGGCGACCTGATCGGCTTCGCCCTCTTTCGCCGCTTTGGCGACGGGCACGTGATCGGCCCCGTGATCGCCCCCGATTCGCCGGATGCCTGCCGCGCCAAGGCGCTGATCAGCCATTGGCTCGCCTCCAACGCGGGCATGTTCGTGCGCATCGACACGCCCGTCGATCTGGGACTCTCCGACTGGCTCGAAGGCGTGGGGCTGCCGCTCGTCGACCACATCGAGAAGACGGAGCGCGGCGCGCCCTTGCGCGTCGATACCCAGTTCAAGCAGTTTGCAATCACGAGCCAGGCGGTGTGGTGAGCGCGGCCGAATGGACGGCATCCGGCGTGCTACCACCCGGGCAGCGAACGGATTACCATTAGAAGATTCTCGCCTCGAGGGTGACGCTATGGCTACCTATGGTATCGACGGTGTCCGCATCAGTTCCTCAACGGACCGCGTAACACACGTGCGCTGGGCGCTGATCGACCCCCAGACACACGACTGGCTCTCGACACCCACTATCTCCGAAGTGGCGGCCGTCACCAACGACATCCGCTCGGGCGCCGTGGTGTATTCGGTATTTACGCTCGGCGGCATGAGATTTCTCGGCCCGAAGATCAAGCCGGTGCCGCATCCCAACGGAATCGATGGAATCGATCTGGAAGTGCCGGACGGTAACGTCGAAAAATCCATCGACGATCTACCGCGCGTCTAGCGGTGCGTCGATTGTCCTGCCGACTACCGGAAAGAAAGTGCGCTGCGCCCGGATGGGCGCACGTCGGCCGCTAGTCGCCAAAGCTGAATCGCCGGATCAAATCATTCGGAATACCGACTATTTGACCCAGCAAGCGACGGGCGAATGCGTTGCAGTCAGTCAGTTGTACCCGAGTATCGCCGACGTAGCGACGTCTGCGCGGTCGCTCGGGTTGCCAGCCAGTACGACGGTGGGCTCATGCAATAACGAGCGATACGGGTGCAGATAAGGTTCGTTTTCCGGATCGGCGTCGTCCTGTTCGATCTCCTGGGAGTGGCTGTACTTACGTTTATCCATGTTCGTCTCCTGATGTAGGGTCTAGTTGTTCGACAGTAGGGTTCCCTACATACCGGCTGAGCAAGTTTGGTGCCGCACTCGCTTTCTATCATGCCGGCGGAGTTTCTTCTGCCGCGCCCGACTCTCAGGAAGTCGTGAGCTTCAGGTTCGGACGCAAGTCGTGAGTAACCGCTTCACGTTGCCCTTTGCGCAGGTCCGACACCTGTTCGATGCCGGCCTTCAGCACCTCCTCGCAAAACGCAATTCGCGTGCGGTAGTACTCGGCCTGCAATTGCGCATCGAGAACCCGCTGTTCGGCCTGGAAGAGTGCCATGCGCAATTCACTGAGCGCGCGTTGAGCCTGCTTCTCCGGCGTTGCGGCATTGTGGGCAATCAAGTTCGAAAGCCAATGCAACATGGATAAGCCCCCCTGTTTTCAATTTCACGATCGCACGCGTCAAGTTTGATAACCGCCCGAACTGTCGCTGGGAAAAGACTATCAGAGGCGAAGAAAACCAGTGTGTGTGCAAACGAACGTGTTGTATAAACGATGCAAAAAGGTCGTATCCACGACGCGCTTACATAGCGCGTTTTCATCGCATGCTTTCGCTGCACGCTGCGGTTGCAAATAGGGAGCGATACATGTCCGTGGTGCCGGATCAGCCGATCGAGATGGGGCGCAACCGTGACTATCCACAAGCTGAGGTTTTGCACACTTGCGCTGTGCATCGCGTTCGCGTTATTGGGCCCCGGCGTGTGTCTGGCGGACCAGGTGAAAGTCATGATGTCGGGCTGGTTTGCGCCAGCGTATCGTGATCTGGGCCCGCAATTCGAGGACGAGAGCGGCTATACGCTGGCCACCGTCTGGGGCGCTGCAACAGGCAACGCCCTGAATGCGATTCCCGTGCGGTTTGCGCGCGGCGAGTGGGCCGACGTGCTGATCGTGGTCAGCAATGCGCTCGACGACCAGGTTCGCGCGGGCAACGTGGTGCCCGGCAGCAAGGTGGACTTCGCACGCTCGCCAATCGGCCTCGCGGTGCGCGAGGGCGCGCCGCAACCGGACATCAGCACGGTCGACGCTTTGCGCCGCACGCTGCTTGCAGCGAAGTCGATTGTCTATCCGGATAGCGCGAGCGGCGTCTATATCGCCAACGAACTGTTTCCGCGTCTGGGCCTCGACGGGCGCGTGAATAGCAGGAGCCGCATGGTTTCCGCCGAGCGGGTCGCCACTGTCGTCGCGAACGGCGACGCCGAGATCGGCTTGCAACAGGTCGTGGAACTGTTGCCGGTGAAGGGGATAATAGTGGTCGGCAGTCTGCCCGCGGAAGTACAACGTTACACGGTGTACTCCGGCGGCATTGCAACCACAGCGAGAAATCCTGTCGGCGCAGAAGCGCTGATCCGCTTTCTGTCCTCGCCGGAAGCGGCGGCCGCGATCACGCACAGCGGTCTCGAACCGATCACGGCACCGCAACCTCCTCCGCTGCCGCTGCTGCAGCCGCAACCGGCGCCGCAACTGCCGCTGCAACCACCACCGCAACCGCAACTGGCGCCACAAGAACCGCAACCTCAACCGAATTGAGCGAAGCAGCCGTCCGGCCGATCGGCCATCACCGAAAGCCGGCCATCAACTGGCTGCCATCCCTTTTTCGGCCAGTTCTTTCTTCGCGCTTTCGTTCTTGGTCAGGTGCGTCAGGCCCATGCCGCGCAGGACGTTCGGCGCCTTCGTGAACTGGATGTTGTCATAGCCCACGATCTCGATGCGATTGCCCCACGGGTCGCGAAAATCCAGAAATGGACCGTCGAGCGGCTTCACGCCCGCCGCCTTGAGTGCGGCGCGCGCCGCCTCCTTGTCATCGACAACGAGGCCGACATGGCGGCCGTCGTCGGCGGGCTGTTTGCGCCCCGCCTGCAACGCGATGAATTGATCGCCAAGATCGATGAAGGCCATCGTCCTGCTCTTGCCGCGCAACTGAAAGTCGAAGATGCGGCCATAGAATGCCAGCGCTTCCTCGATGTCGCCGACTTCCAGCGCGACGTGATTGAAGCCGATGACGCGCGGCCTGGTGGTTGAAGTGTCAACCATTTCCCCCTCCTTCTGCAGCCAGTGCATAGCGTTCGCAAACTCGCCCGGAACCGAAATTCCGACGAGACACCCTCAAGTATGGGGATTGAAGTCGACTCGCACTAGCCGGTCAAACAGGATTTGTTGGAGTTATTTTTGAATAAGAATCGTACCCGATGCGGCGCGCGTGCATGGCGTAACCTATGATGGTTCGAGCGCAATGAGCCGGCAAACCGTGAGGGCACCAGCACCATGGACAGGACAGAGCGGACTATCAAGTGGCGCAGTTTGCCAAATGTAAGCAACGACGCGAACGAGCCACGCAATCCATTGCCTGCGGTCTGTGACGTCTCAGTGACGAACGTTTGCAACGCTGCATGCGACTTCTGCGGCTTTTCTCGTGAGAAGAAAATGGCAGGTCCGCGCCGCTATCTCGATCCCGATGCGTTCGAGCGTGCGATGCCGATGCTGCGCAGACGCAAGATTCGCTACATGACGCTGCAGGGCGGAGAGCCTCTGGTGCACCCGCAAATCGAATCGCTCGTAGGCTCGGCCACGAAAGCCGGCATCCAGTGCGGCGTGATCACGAACGGCTGGTTCCTTCCCCGCCACATCAAGCAGCTGGCTGACGCCGGCCTCAAGCGTCTCCTGATCTCGATCGATAGCGCGGACATGAGCGAGCACGAGCACAATCGCGGCCTGCCCGGCCTTGCGGCCCGCATCCGCGAGGGCATCACCCAGGCGCATGCTTTTGGCATCCCGGTTTGCGCAACGGTTACGGTGAGCCATCTGGTCCGTTACGCAGCGCTTCCCGAGACGCTCAATCAGCTTGGCTTCGATTCCGTGGTGTTCTCCTACCCAAGGCGCGACGCATTCGGTTCCACATCGCTCGTTTACGACGAAAATTCGAAGCTCGTCGACCTCAGCCGCGACGAACTGCTCGAAGCATTGAGTGCCATCGAGGCCCTCAAAAAGCGCTTTCGCGTGATGGACCCGGGCGCTGCACTGGACGAAGTCGCGCGGTTCGTGCGCGGCGAACAGCAACTCATTCCGTGCATCGCCGGGAGCAAGTATTTTTATATCGACTGGAATCTCGATGTCTGGCGTTGCGAACCGTGGCATGAGCCCATGGGCTCTGTGTTCGACCTCGACCGCCTGCCCGATCAACGCGAACCGTGCAACGCCTGCATGATGGGGTGCTACCGCCATGCCAGCGTGCTGATGCACGGCGCCAAGGCCGTCACTGACTCGGTCTATGCGCTCGGCAGGGGCGAGCTTCGCAGTGCTGTCAGCTTGTTGTTCCAGCGCGGCGTGGCGTATTCGCTGTGGGCTCTCGCCACCGAAGAATTACCTCGAACGGCGCTTGGCGCACTGGCAGGACGGAGCGGCGCACGCCGTTCATCGCCGCAAGGCGCATGAATCGAGGCTACGGGCAAATCACCGTCATGTTGAACGGGCCGCCGTTCGCCGCCGCGTGCGCGACGGCCTCGTTCGCATCGTCGAGCGCAAAGGTCGTCACGTCGAAATGGCGCAGATCGAGCAGCGCCCCGTGAATCAAACCTGTCATGAGCGTCACGGCGTGCGTGGGGTACATCCATTTGCCCCGCACCGTGATGTCATTGCGCATGATCCAAGGATAAGGCAGTTCGAGCCCGGCGCCACCGAGCATGCCGACCCCGCCCATCAGGACCACGCGCCCGTATGGGCGGACCGCCATCACCGCGGCGCGCACCGTCGTCGCCGGAACCGATGGCGGCATCAGGTCCATCACGCAGTCGATCGGCCCAGGCGCCGCCTGTTGCATGCGTTCGCGGTCCGTTGCTTCGTCGCCGGAAAGCGCCACGGTCCGCACGCGCTCGCCGAAGTTGCGCGCCAGTTTGTCGAGCGCCTGTACATTGCGCCCGGGGGCTACGACGCACCGCGCACCCATGGCGAGCGCGACCGCGACGCACGCGCTGCCGAAGTTGCCGGTCGCGCCGCTCACGAGCAGGATCTCGCCCGCCCGCAAATCGGACGCGAGCAGCCCGCCATAAGGCACGAGCAGCGTATTGAGCGCACACCATCGCGCAGCGTCGGCCGGATCGATGTCGCCGATACGCACCGCGTTTTCGGTCGGCACCCTAAGCTGTTCCGCGAACGGGCCATCATGAAAATAGCGCTGCAATTTCTGGCCGCCCTCGCCCCGCGCGCTCCAGCCCTGCAGCACGATGTCGGGCATGAGCGCGTCGTCGCGCGCGCGCACCGTCGGATCGCAGAACACCCAGTCGCCCGGTTGCAGTTTCGTCGCATCCGGGCCGACGGTCCGGACCCGGCCGATCGCGCCGCAACCAGGCACGATCGGCAGGTCGATGGGATAGCGGCGTTCTCCACTAAACACTTCCTGCGCATAGGACAACACCGGCGCCGCAACGACGTCCACGACGACCTCGCCAGTGCCGGCGGTGGGGTCCGGTATCTGTTCGATCGTGAGCGGCGCGTTGAGGGTTTTCAGAATGGCAGCTTTCATGGCGCTTCCAGAAGGGGGAACGAGCCGATTCTGGCAGGCTTAGAATCAGCAACAAGGCCCGCTGCGATCCCAGGATTGCGCAGTCCCACCCACCCTGCACGAAGCGAACGCGATGACAGCCACGACACAAACCCAATTCGGCGATTTTCTGCGCTCCCGGCGCAAGAAGCTGAGCCCCGACGAAGTCGGCCTCGGTGGCGGCAGGCGCCGCCGTACGCCCGGCCTGCGGCGTGAAGAGGTCGCGGAACTCGCGGGCATCGGCGTCGACTGGTATGTCCGCCTCGAACAGGGGCGCGCAGTCAGCCCTTCGGATGCGACGCTCGATGCGCTTGCCCACGCACTGCGGCTCGACAAGGCCGAAGCCGCCCATTTGCGCGTGCTCGCGCAGCGCGGCGAGGCGCGCGTCTTCGCCCGCGAGAGCGTGCCGCCGACCCTTGCGCGGATCGTCGCCAGTCTCGGTCTGCCCGCTTACGTCACGGGCCGGCGCTGGGACATCCTCGTGTGCAACGAGGCCGCCTCCGATCTGCTTGGCTTCGATCGCCTCGCTGCGGAAGATCGCAACATCATGATCTACATGTTCATCGAACCGGAGGCACGGCGGCTCTTTGGCGCGGGCTGGCCCGATGAAGCGCGCCGCATGATCGCGCTGTTTCGCACGAGCCACGACCTCTATGCGGGCGACCCGGCGTTCGTCGAACTGGTCGAGCGCCTGCGTTCAGGCAGCGAGGAATTCGTGAGGTGGTGGAGTACGCACGACGTGCGCAGCGGCGCGTCGGGCCAGAAGGTCCTGGCGCACGCGAAGCACGGTACGCAGCGCTACGAGTACGCAACGTTTCAGGCGAACGACGATCCGGCGCTGAAACTCGCGATTTATACGCCGGTCGACACGAATGCCGTCTAGCCTAGCGCGGCAACCAGCGTATGGTGCGCCCGCTTGCCGGCATGGTGTTTGACGCTCTGCCGGTGCGCACCGGACGTCGGGGCGCTCGGGTACGATGCGAGCCGCACCCTGACGCCGTGCGAGCGCGCGAGCATCGAATAGTGATGATGCGCACGGGCGCTTGCGTAATAGCGCGGTTCCACGACCGGCGTGTCGTCGCCGTTCAGCCATCGCCGTATCGTGACGAGATCGGCAGAGCGTCCCCACGAGGTTCGCGAGCCGAGCAGCGCAATCATCACCTGCCCGTTCGGCATGTTCGCATCGACCACGATGCAGCGCCCCGCCTCGCGGATATAGCCTGTCTTTGCGACCAGCACGTCCCAGTCGGCTGAGCTCACTATCGGGTCGGTGTTGTGATAGAACCGCGTCCTCGTGCCGATCGCCTCTTCGTAACGGGGAAGCGTCGTGTATTCGCTGATCAACGGATAGCGCGCCGCGGCGTCCGCCATCTTCACGACATCGCGCGCCGTCGAGAGATTCTCGGGCGAGAGCCCGGTTGGATCGTCGAAGTGCGTACTGGCCATATTCAGCGCGCGCGCCTTTTCATTCATCTGCCGGATGAACGCCGCCTGGCCGCCCGGGAACGCATGCGAAAGCGCGGATGCAGCGCGGTTCTCCGACGCCATGAGCGCAAGACGCAGCATCTCTCCTCGCTCGAGCGACGCACCGATAGGGATGCGGGACCCCGTATGCTTGAGCCGATCGATGTCGTCGTTGTCGACGGTCACCGTGTCACCCAACGGCTGGGCGCTGTCCAGCACGACCATCGCCGTCATCAGCTTGGTGAGCGACGCGATCGGCTGGGCCTCGTCGGCGTTCTTTTCGAGCAGGACTTCGTGGCGCGCGACGTCATACACGATCGCGCTGTGTGAATGGAGGAATGGCGTCTCGCCCCACGCGACGAACGGCGCCGAAGCGAGCAATAGCGCGCTGAGGAATTTTTTCATGGCGTTCACACCCTGGGACGGCAATCAGGCGATGGCGGGTCCAACGTGCAACTGATCCCCAACGATTCAACTGTAGTTGCTCGTTGCACGAATGAGTGTGGGAAAGAGGACAGAATTCTTGCCCTTCACGCCGAGTATTTAGCGGCTTGCGAAAATTCCTCGGGCGTCAGCGAAACCGCCCGTTTCATGGCGTCAGGCAGACAGCCGTTCGACGATCTCATCGAACGAAGGCCGCCTGTCGACCTGCTCGGCGAAACAGTCTGCAATCAGCGCATCGAAGCCGGCGTCGCGTTCATTAGCCTCTGCGGCCAGACGTTGCGCGAGTTCTTCCAGCAGACAGCCGAACGCACGCACCTCGATGCGCTCGAGCGCCTGGGACTGTGCGCGATCGTCGATATCGTGAAAGGACGCCGCGCCGAAGTCGCCGAGCAATACGTGCCCTGAGCCGTCGTGCAGGATGTTGTGCGCATAGAGATCGCCGTGCATGATCCCGCGCCCATGCAGATGCCGCGCCGCCGACGCGATCCCGCGTGCGATCTGCAACGCAACCAGCCTGTCGAACAGAACATCGGCTGCGTAGACGTCCCGCGTACACGAGTCGAGGCTCGGCGGCCCGGCGAGATTGACGAACGACGGAGGGATCAGTTCCATCACGAGGCCGTGCTCGCCCAGCGGATGACCCGTGATCTTGCCGAGCACCGGGATGAGGTTCGCGTGCGGCCCGGCTTGCAGGCACGCCGCCATTTCCAGTTCCGGCAAACCGTCGCTCGTGACCGCGCCCTTGAACAGCTTGACGGCCACCGCCTCCACCGGATGCCCGTCGCGCAGGAGACGCGTCGCGCGATGCGTCACGCCCGATGCGCCCTCGCCGAGCGTTTGTCCGAGTGCGAGCGTATGCCAGTCGATATCGGGCACCGGCGAATCGGCCAGCGCCACCTGCTCGCGCACCACGTTCAGCGGATTGCCGGCGTAGGCGAGCCACGCCAGGCGCGGCAGGCGCAACAGCCAGTCGGGCAAGGCGTCGAGCCGGTTCGCCGAAATCCGCAGCAGCTCGAGCCGGCTGCACGCGGCCATCGTCTCGGGCAACGAGCGCAGCCGGTTGCCGGCAAGCATCAGCTTCTGCAGATTCGGACGTTCGCCGATTTCAGGCGGCAGCGCGTCGATGTCGTTATCGGTCAGGATCAGCCAGCGCAATTGCGGCGGCAGCGCGCACCCCGTAACGCGGCGAATGCGGTTCGCCTTGAAGCCGACCATGCTCAGCGATTCGCAGTCGCCGAGTACCGGCGGCAACTCGGTGAACGGGTTGTTCGAAGCGAACAGTATGCGCAGACGGCGCAGCCTCGGCAGGTCGTCCGGCAGCGACGTGAGCGCATTGCCCGAGAGGTCGAGCACCTCGAGGGTGTCGGCGAGATCGAAGATTTCGCGCGGAAATTCGGTCAACCCGCAAGCGAGCTTGAGCTGTCGTGCGCCGGCGAGTTGCCCGTCACGCAGTTGTTCGAGAGTAGCGGTCTTCACGCGTGAATTGAATCGAGTAATGGCAAGGAAGTCGCAAGCGCCGCTGCACAACGCAGCGCCGACCATCGCAATTCTAGCGGGTGATTCGCCTGGACTGCATCCTGGGCCGCATTTCCGACTGCATGTTTCAGGAATGCGCCGGGTCGCTTGCGGCAGCCTGCTCAGGCACGCTCGACGCGGACCAGCCGCCGCCCAGCACCTTGTACAGCGTGACCTGATTCGAGAACTTCGCCAGCTCGTCGGTGACGAGTTGCTCCTGTGCCGTATAGAGCGTGCGCTGCGCGGTGAGCACGGTCAGGAAGCTGTCGGTGCCGGTCTTGTAGCGCGCCTGCGCGAGGTCGTAGTAATCCTGCGCCGATTTCACGTAGTCGCGGTCCGCCGCGACCTGCTCGACATAGGTCGCGCGCCCCGCCAGTGCGTTCGACACTTCCTTGAACGCCGTCTGAATCGCCTTTTCGTAGTCGGCCACGTCGATATCCTTCTCGATCTTCGCAACGTCGAGCGACGCCTTGTTGCTGCCGTAGTCGAAGATCGGCATCGTGATCGTCGGCGCGAAGGTCCACGCGCCCGTGCTCGCCTTGAACAACTGCGAGAGGCTCGTGCTAGCCGTGCCGGCGCTCGCCGTCAGCTCGATCTTGGGAAAGAACGCCGCGCGCGCGGCGCCGATGTTCGCGTTCGCCGCCTTGAGCGTATGCTCCGCCTCGATGATATCGGGCCGTCGCGCGAGCAAGTCGGACGGGATGCCCGCATCGACGTCCGCGAACATGGCGTCGCTCTCGAGCAGCGTAGACCCAGTGGCGAAGTCGTCGGGCAATGGACAGCCGATTTCGGCGATCAGATTGTTGCGGTCCTGCGCGACCGCGCGCGTGTATGACGCCACGCTCGCGCGAGCGCTCGCAAGCGACGTTTGTGCCTCGCGCACGTCCTGAAGCGACGCGCTGCCGACCTTCATCATGCTCACCGTGAGGTCGTAGGTGTTCTGGTCGGCCGCGGCGGTGTCGGTCGAAACCTTCAGCAAGGTCTCATCGGAGAGCAATTGCAGATAGTCGGTCGCGACATCGGCCACGAGCGAAAGCTGCGTACTCGTGCGCGAGGCCTGCGTCGACAGATAGTTCTCGAGCGCCTGGCGCTTGAGGCTGCGGATGCGCCCGAAGAAGTCGATTTCCCACGACGTCGTGCCGACGGAAACGGTATTCGAGTGGCTAACCGCGCCGTCGGTGCGCGTGTTCGTGAGCGAGCCGCCGGCGTCGATCGTCGGCGCCAGCTCCGCGCGCGTGATGCGGTACTGCGCCTCGTACTCGGCCACCTGCAGCGCCGCCACCCGCAAGTCCCGGTTGTGGTCGAGTGCGAGCGCGATCAGTTCCTGCAGGCGCGGGTCCTTGAAGTAATCGCGCCAGCCGACGTCGGCCGCGTTCGGCGCCGCAGGTGATGTTGAGGGCGTAGCCGCCGATGCACCCGTAGCGTACGCGGCGCCCGTTGGCCAGGCGGTGGCGACCGGCGCAGCGGGCCGTTGATAAACCGGGTCGAGAGAACACGCACTCAATGCTGCCGCACAGAGCACGGACAGAAGCTTCAATTTCATTCCTGGTCCTTTGCGTGCTGCACGGCTTCGCCGTCGCCATGCTCCTTGAACAGCCGGCGCACGACGATGAAGAACACGGGCACGAAGAAGATGGCGAGCGCCGTCGCCGCGATCATCCCGCCGGCGACGCCGGTTCCGATCGCATGGCGCGCGGCCGAGCCCGCTCCGGTGCTGATCACGAGCGGCAGCACGCCGAACACGAACGCCAGCGATGTCATCAGGATCGGCCGCAAGCGCTGGTGCGCCGCCTCGAGCGTGGCCTCGACGAGCCCACGGCCCTGCTCCTGGAGGTCCTTCGCGAATTCGACGATCAGAATCGCGTTCTTCGTTGCGAGGCCGATTGTCGTCAGCAGGCCGACCTTGAAATAGACGTCGTTCGACAGCCCGCGCAAATGCGCGCCCAACAACGCGCCAAGCACGCCGATCGGCACCACGAGAATGACCGCGAGCGGCACCGACCAGCTCTCATACAGCCCCGCGAGGCACAGGAACACCACGATCAGCGAAATCGCATACAGATACGTGGCCTGCGAACCGGCAAGCACTTCCTGATACGACTGCCCCGTCCACTCGATGCCGAATCCGGTGGGCAACTGCCTCGCGAGATTTTCGACGGCGGCCATTGCCTGGCCGGTGCTCACACCGGGCGCGGGCTGTGCGCTCATCTGCATCGCCAGTTCGCGGTTGTAGCGCTCGATCTGCGGCGGCCCGAACGTCCAGCGCGTGGTGGCGAATGCTGAGAACGGCACCATCTGGCCGTCGTAGCCCGACGTCGTGGTGGACGTCGTGGACGTTGTAGACGTTGAAGCCGAAGTCGAACTCGACGACGAACTCGAGGATGACGAAGTACTCGACGACGACGAATCCGCGCGCACATACCATTGCCCGATGTCGTCCGGCATCATCCGGTACGGTGCGTCCGCCTGCACGTAGACCTTCTGGATCCGCCCGGTATCGATGTAGTTGTTCACGTACGCGGAGCCGAACGCGGTGGAAATCGTCGTGTCCACATCGGCGATCGACAGCCCGAACGCACTCGCCTTTTCGCGGTCGATATCGACGTAGAGCTGCGGCGTATCTTCGAGGCCGGCCGAGCGCGTCATGGCGAGCGACGGTTCCTTCGCGGCCAGCGCAAGAAACTGGTTGCGCGCCTTCAGCAGCTTGTCATGCCCCTGGCCCGCGCGGTCCTCGATCTCGAAGTCGAGGCCGCTTTGCGTGCCGAGACCATGAATCGCGGGCTCGTTCATCACGAAGATCTGCGCATCGCGATTGCCCGCGAAGACCGCGTTCGCGCGATTGATCACCGCCTGCGCGCTATCGTTCGACCCGCGCTGGCTCCAGTCCTTCAACTGCACGAACGCCAGCGCATTGTTCTGCCCTTGCCCGTTGAAGCTGAAACCGTTCACGGCCATCACGTGCGTTACCGCGGGCTGCTTCAGAAAGTATTGCTCGACAGCTGCCACGGTCTGAAGCGTCTTCGAAGAAGGCGTGCCGACCGGCGCCGAAATCGATACCATGATCGAGCCCTGATCTTCCTCCGGCAGATACGACGAAGGCAGCGTCACGTACAGAATGCCGACCACGCCCGCAATGAGTGCATAGCCGAGCATCCAGCGCGCGGGCCTGGCCACCACGCGCGCAAGCGTGGTGCTGTAGCGCGCATTGCTCTTCGTGAAGAAGCGATTGAACGCGCCGAGCAAGCCGCGGCTCTGCGCATGTTCGACGGCCGACGGGTTCAGCAGGCTCGCGCAAAGTGCGGGCGTGAGCGTCATGGCGAGCAGCACCGAAAGCACCATCGCCGAAACGATAGTGACAGAGAACTGGCGATAAATCGCGCCGGTCGAGCCGGAAAAGAAGGCCATCGGGATGAAGACGGCGGTCAGCACCGTCGTCACGCCTACGAGCGCGCCGGTGATCTGGCTCATCGCTTTCTTCGTGGCCGCCTTCGCGTCGAGCTTTTCCTCGGCCATGATGCGCTCGACATTCTCGACGACGACGATCGCGTCGTCCACCAGCAGGCCGATCGCGAGCACCATCGCGAACATCGAGAGCACGTTGATCGAGAAGCCGATCGCCGACATCACGCCCAGCGTGCCGAGCAGCGCAACCGGCACGACGATCGTCGGAATCAGCGTCGCACGCAGGTTCTGCAGGAACAGATACATCACGAGGAACACGAGGATCACCGCTTCGACGAGCGTCTTCATGACCTCCTCGATCGAGATCTTCACGAACGGCGTGGAGTCGTACGGATACGCAATCGCCACGTCTTTGGGCAATTGCGGCTGCAGCTCTACGAGCTTCGCGCGCACGGCCTTCGCAACCGCCATGGCGTTCGCACCCGTCGAGAGCTTGACGGCCAGCGCGGCCGCCGGCTTGCCGTCGAGCCGCGAGGACGTATCGTATGAATCGCCGCCCACCTCGACGCGCGCGACGTCCTTCAGGCGAACCTTCGAGCCGTCGCTGTTCACGCGCAGCAGAATGTCGCCGAACTGGTCGGCAGACGTCATCAGGCTCGACGCCGAGATCGTCGCATTGATCGCTTGGGAGTCCGTAGCAGGCGCGCCGCCGAGTTCGCCGACGGAAAGCTGCACGTTCTGATTGGTGACCGCTGTCGTCACGTCGGACGCAGTGACGCCGAAGCTGCGCAGCTTCACGGGATCGAGCCAGATCCGCATGGCGTGCTGCGCGCCAAAGAGCGTGACGTCGCCCACACCGTTGATCTGGGTAAGCGGGTCCTCGATCTGCGTGGCGATGACATTGCCGAGGTCGATCGAATCGAGCGTGCCGCCCGGCGACGAGAGCGCGACGATCATCAGAAAGTCGCTCGACGCCTTCGCCACCTGCACGCCCTGCTCCTGCACCGTCTCCGGCAGCGAGGCGGTGGCCTGGGTCACCTTGTTCTGGACCTGCACCTGCGCGATGTCCGGATTGGTGCCGGGCCTGAACGTCAGGTTGATGGTCGCCTGCCCCGCGCCGCTGCTCGTCGACGACATGTACAGCAGGTTATCGATGCCGGAAAGCTTCTGCTCGATCACCTGCGTGACGGTCTTCGCGACCGTGTCGGCGGAGGCGCCCGGATAGGTTGCCGTGACCTGCACCGAAGGCGGCGCGATGGTCGGATATTGCTCGATCGGCAACGTGGTGGTCGCCGCAGCGCCGATCAACATGATGACGATCGCAACGACCCACGCGAGGATCGGGCGCTGAATGAAGAAACCTGCCATGCGCCCTCCTTACGACTTCGCAGCAGACGCAGCCGCGGCTGCGGTGGCCGAATCCGCGGCCACGTGAACCGCCACGCCGGCCTGCACCTTTTGCAGTCCGCTCACGATCACCCGATCGCCGGCTTGCAATCCGCTCGTGACGATCCACTGGTCTGCATAGGCACTGTCCGCGTGTACCGCAACCTGCTTCGCGTGTCCGGTCGCATCGACGACCCATACGCTCGCGCTGCCGTCCGAAGCGCGCGTGACCGCGAGTTGCGGAACGAGCAGCGCGTTCGTGCTCTCGCCCTCGTCGAGCTGCGCGCGCACGAACATGCCGGGCAGCAGTTCGCCGTCCGGGTTCGGGAAGACCATGCGCACCGTCACCGAGCCCGTTGTCGCGTCAACGGTGATGCCCGAAAACTGCAGCACGCCAGCGTGTGCGTACTGGGTGCCGTCCTCCATCACGAGCTGCACCGCCGCGCCCGTGCCCGACCGCTTGAGCCGGCCCGAGGCAAACGCCTTGCGCAAACGCAGCCAGTCGGCGCTCGAGCGCGTGACGTCGAGGTACATCTCGTCGTATGCCTGAATGGTGGCGAGCGCCGTGGTCTGCTCTGAAGTCACGAGCGCGCCTTCGGTCACCGACGAAGCGCCGATGCGGCCCGAAATGGGCGCCGTGATCCGCGTGTAGCCGAGATTGATACGCGCCGACTCGAGCGATGCGCGATCCGCGATCACATCGGCCTCGTCCTCGCGAACGGCCGCGATCGCATCGTCGTTGTCCTGTGCGCTGACCGCGTTGATCTTCACGAGCTGGGCGTAGCGATCGGCTTTCGTCTTCGCGGAAGCGAGCGTTGCCTCGGCCTTCGCGAGCGTGCCGCGCGCCTGATCGTACGTCGCCTGGTAGGTGGCCGGATCGATCTGGTAGAGCACCTGCCCCGCCTTCACGTCCGAACCCTCGACGAAGAACCGCTTCTGCACGATGCCGCCGATTTGCGGCCGCACATCCGAGACCTTGAGAGACGAAAGGCGGCCCGAAAGCTCGGCCGTCATCACGATGCGCTGCGGCGCGAGCGTCTTGACGCCGACTTCGACGCTCTGGCTGGCGGGGTTAGCGGGCATCCCGGCGTCGTGACGTTGACAGCCGGCGATCAATATGGCGGTCGAGCAGAAAAGCGCCGCGCCGAGGCGTTGGCCTTTCCTGTTCCATCCCTCTCTTGCATGAATCTGTTGTGGCATATATTCCATCGAATCGTGCGTTGACGCGCCCTGCCAGAACAAGGCAAGGCGCAAAGCCATTGACTCGTAGTACTAAGCGGTTGAAGTCTTGCAGCCCGGAAAGGCTGATGCCTCGTTGCGCATCAACTTCGAACCCTGAATTAATGTCCCGGTCACATAACTAAACTGAACGGTATGGTTTATAATGGAACGATCGATGACTGTCAATCGCCTTGCCCGGCAACGAATGTTTCATTCCATGACGGACGAGGGTATTGGCGTGGACGCTCGCGTCCCAGGCCCGAGAACAAGTGAGGAAGGGAGACCCGATGAGAAAGAAGACCGAAGAAAAGCGTCAATCCATCATCGAAGCCGCGCTGGCAGTGTTCCGGGACGTCGGCTTCGAGCAGGCGTCGATGACGCAAATCGCGGCTCGTTCGGGCGCGTCGAAGGCGACGCTGTATAGCTATTTCGAGTCGAAAGAGGCGTTATTTGCTGAAACAATGACGAGCCGCGCCGGAAGGGAAATCCGGCATGCGTTCAGTCAACTGACGCTCGAAATGCCGCTGGGCGAGTCGCTCGTCGCGTTTGGGGTCCACTTCCTGACGGCCGTGCTGCAGCCCTCTTTTCTCGCAACGCGCCGCCTGTGCTACCAGGAGGTCGACCGGTCGAACGTGGGCCGAGCCTTGTATGAATCGGGTCCAAAACGGGGCTTGATGCACGTGCGCGACTTTCTGGCGAGCGCGATCGAGGCGGGCACAATCCGGCCGTGCGATCCAGGCGTCGCGGCGCGACATCTACTGGCGCTTCTCGAAGCCGAGTTGGTCGAAATTGCGACGTTAGGCTATGAGGTCAAGGCCTCGCGCGCGAAATTGCTGGAGGTCGTGAACCGGGCAATCGATGTATTTCTCGCGGGCTATGCCGTGACAGCGCCGCAAGCGAACCGCAAGGGTCCGCAGAACGCAAAATGATGGCGGGATTCGCGAGCGCAAGCCCGCATCAGCAAGGCGCAACATGCGGAATCATCGCAGCCTGCCCGTGCAGCACACCCGTTTCGTCGATCAGTTGCCATACGGTCGCGCGCTCGATCCAGAAGCGCTGCCCCGACCTCGTGATGCGGATGCCGCGATAGTCTTTCACGAAGCCTTCGCGCGTCACCGAATCGAGAAATGCCTGCCGCTCGCTACGCTCGGGCGCCTGCGCGGAAAGACGCGATGGCAGCGCCGTGATTTCGTCCCAGTCGTAGCCGAAGATCGCTTGCGCGCGACGATTGCCATACATGAATACGGGGTCCGCCTGCGTGCCGTGCGCAAGCAAGCCGAACGGCGCGCGTTCGTAGAGCCAGGCCGCGCCCTCTGTGTCGCCCATGCCTTCGGGCACGAGCGCGACGCCCAACAGGCGGCGATAGCTGTTCGCGAGAAGGCGAAATAATTCGGTATCCGTGTTCGGCGACATTCAGACTGGCTCCTTCGAGTCGAGGGGTTGCTTGCGCGTTGCGCAATTCTATCAACCGCTTGTAAAAACCTGCGCCCTGCCTCACGATCCGCCGTCTCGATGCGCCAACTACGGACATCCACGATGTCTATCTGCACTTGCACCCGAATCCGGCTTGCTTCGGGTGAAGTGGTAAAGGCCATCGACATCAGTGGCCGAAGCGGCCTCGTGTATCGGCGCAATTCGCAGACCGGTCAGATCGAAGCGCTGGAAAGTGCGAGAAGCTGGGTGTCGCTGCATCCGTCGCTTCACCGTCCCTCGCCTCAACGGTATCTCGTCACGCCAGACAGCCGAGGCTCGATTCGAAGCGCTTGAAGGAGAGGCCGATCTCTAATTCGCCGCGCCGCACGCGCATGGTGTTCGCAACGGCTTACGTATGACGAAAGACGGCGTAATCCGCAAAAACTCAAGAACAGCAGACTTGAGCCGTAATAGGGAAGTCGGCGCGTCATGCGCCTTGCATTTTTAGCCATCCGAACCCCATGAAACTCAGCCGCAAGATTCCCCTCGCCTTCGCCGCGTCGCTCACCCTCATGTCGGCGGGTGCGTTCTACGGCATCCACACGCTCAACCAGGCGATCGATACCTACCGCACCACCGTGCAGGACGCCGCCGCGAACGAGCGCATGGTGTCGGCCACGCTCGTCGAGTTCAAGCTGCAGGTGCAGGAGTGGAAAGACACACTCCTGCGTGGCAAGGACCCGCAAAAACTCGATCGTTACTGGAGCGCGTTTCAGAAGCGCGAGCGCACCGTGAACGATCTCGCCGCCGGGCTCGAAACGAAGCTGCCCGAAGGCGAAGCGCGCACGCTCGTCGCGCAGTTCGCCGAGGCGCACGAGGCGATGGGCCAGGGGTACCGCAAGGGCTTCGAGGCGTTCAAGGCGGCCGGCGCCGATCCTGTTGCGGGCGATACCGTGGTCGCCGGCGTCGATCGCGCGCCCGCCCAACTGCTCGACCGCGCCGCACAGATCATTGCCGCCACCAACGCGCAAGTGGCCGCCCAGGCCGCGGTGCAGGCCGCGCACGCCACCATCGTGAGCGCCGTGCTGATGGTGGCCGCGTTCCTGCTCGCGCTGGCGGGCGGCGTGCTGTTCAGCCGTACTGTCACGAGCCCGCTGGGCCGTGCCGTGGACTTCGCGCGCGAGGTCGCCGACGGCGACCTGTCGACCGATCTGCATGCACATGGCGACGACGAGACCGCGGAACTGCTCACGGCGCTTTCGAAAATGCAGACGAGCCTCGCACGCGTGGTGAGCGAAGTTCGCGCCAACGCCGAAGGCGTGGCAACGGCGAGCGCGCAGATTGCCTCGGGTAACCAGAATCTGTCCTCGCGCACCGAAGAGCAGGCTGCATCGCTTGAAGAAACGGCCGCGAGCATGGAGGAGCTGACGTCGATCGTACGCATGAACGCGCAGAACGCGGAGCACGTCAGTTCGCTCGCGGGAACGGCGGCGCAGACCGCGGCGCGCGGCGGCACGGTGATGCGAGGCGTGGTCGGCACGATGCAATCTATCGCGGACAGTTCGAGCAAGGTCGGCGAGATCATCGGCTTGATCGACGGCATCGCGTTCCAGACCAACATCCTTGCGCTCAACGCCGCCGTCGAAGCGGCGCGTGCGGGCGAGCAAGGCCGCGGTTTCGCCGTTGTCGCGGGCGAGGTTCGCACGCTCGCGCAGCGCAGCGCGAGCGCGGCGCGCGAGATCAAGGCGCTCATCGAGCAGTCGAAAGTACACGTCGAAAGCGGATCGTTCCAGGTGGCCGACGCCGGCCACATCATCGACGAGATCGTCGAAGCCGTGCAGCGGGTTTCCGGCACCGTGCAGGAGATTTCGACGGCGTCGCGCGAACAGTCGACGGGCATCGAGCAGGTGAACATCGCCGTCACGCAAATGGACGAGGTCACGCAGCAGAACGCGGCGCTCGTGGAGGAGGCTTCGGCCGCGACCTATGCGCTGGCTGAGCAGGCGCACGCGCTTCGCGAGACCGTGTCCGCGTTCAGGCTCAGGGAAGGCGCCATTGCCTGACTTCGAGCGATTGCCGCGCGCGCCCTGGGGGACATAAGCGCCGCGTCCTCCCGCTCTGAGCCTGCAACCCCGGCTGGTCTGTGCAACGCAGACCGGCCGTAATTGACTGGCACGCCCGGCCGCGGCTCGCCTTGCGGCTCGGGCAACCGCCGCCGCCGGGTTCGCGCTCCAATTTTGTGAGGCGATACGCCGCACTGAAACTTCGCTCCCATTGCTTGAAAGCAAATCTTACGAAATGTAAACTTGATGCAAGCTTTGGATTCGGACGCAGTCTTCCCGAGGTTTCCCTCGAAGCTCGAGTCAATCCATCGATAACTTAGTCATCCTTTACTTCATTGCCCTGGAGAAAACCATGAACTCGTACATCAACCGACTCAACGCCACGTTCGCGATCGCCGGCCTCCTCATGATGGCGCCGTTCATGGCCATGGCCCGCTTGCCAGCGCCGAGCGCTGTCCCGCATGGCGAATCTCTCGTCAAGAAGCGCACGTCGAACCGCTTCGCCGATGAGGAGCGTCGCGCCAGCGAATCCGGTGGAAGTGAATCCGTTAGTGAGTGATCAACATTCCTAAGTAAATTCCATCTCACTTCCTCTTTTCTTGAACGCTATTTGGAGCATTCACCATGAAAGCGAAAGTCACGACACTCTTCATTATTGCCGCCCTGCTCGCCACGACAGGCACCGCGTTCGCATCGCAGCCCGAACACCGGCCTGGCAACCCGCCGCCTACGTCGATCGAACGAGCCAACCGTCCGGTCGGCGCGATTCCGCATCGCGACTGGCATCGTGGCGACCGCCTGCCGCCTGAATACCGTGATCGGATTTTCGTGGTCGAAAACTGGAATCAGCATGGCCTGAAAGCGCCCCCGCGTGGCTACCACTGGGTCGGCGTAGCCGGCGACTACGTGCTCGTTGCCAGCGCGACCGGCGTGATCTCGACGGTTCTGACCGCCGGCAGCCATTGATCATGCCGTTGTCTTTCCACGATATGCCCGCTCTTCGCCGCAACGCGGCCAAGGGCCGGCAACCAGCAGCGACCTGAAATCGAGCCGCAACGACGGCAAAACAACTAACTCTCGCAAATCCCCGGCACGGCAACTTTCTGGAAGATATGCGGCGACGCGATCACCGAGGAAGGATAAGCGGCCAGACTCGACCGGAACGCCGGCGCAGAGAATGCCGCCCGAAAATGCGCCGTGGATTCCCACACTGCGTAATTCATATAAGCCGGTTGCTCTCCGATCGCCCGGTGGAGCTGCGTTGAAATAAAGCCGGCTTGCTGCTTCATGAGCGCAGCGTCTTCCTGCCAGGCCTCCAGAAACTTCGCCTCATCGGCCAGATCCAGTGTGAAAACGTTCACGAGCACAACGGGCTCGGCGTCAACGGCAAGTTGACGTTCGATCGGGAAAGAAGGATCAAGCGGTCGCAATTGCAGCATGGTGCACTCCAGAGTCTAAAAGCATGATGTCAACCGGTCATCGCAAATATATAGTAAATTGACATGATGATGTCAACTTAGAAATAGGGTGCCATATGCGCGAACTCGCGAGAACACCGGTCGGCGAACTCCTGTCGGGCATCATGCTCGAGCTCTTCCGGCTCAATAGCGGACTGCTCACCTCGGGCGACCGCCTGGTCGAGGGCCTCGGCCTCACGAGCGCACGCTGGCAGATGCTCGGCGCCATCAGGGCCGCGCAACGGCCGCAGCCGGTGGCCTGGATTGCCCGCGATCTGGGGGCCAATCGGCAAAACGTGCAACGAATCGTGAATGACCTGGCCAACGACGGTCTGGTCCGCTTCGAGGCCAACCCTCACCACCGCCGCGCGCAGCTTGTTGTTTTGACCGACGAGGGCCGGCAAGCTTTCGAAGCGGCCATGCGTCTTCAGGCCCCCTGGATCAACCAGCTCTCCGCTGGCGTGACCGCCAGCGAAATCAAGACCTTGCACCGCGTCATCACGAAATTGCAGGCGAATCTGGACCAAATGGCCGGAGCCGACGAGCCGGATTGATCGACAGCGCTGCTTGCGCATGCAATGTGCTACAGCAGGGCATCGTTACCATCCGCGAGGCGAGGCCCACGCATGTCGACCATTGCCCTCATTGTCGTGACGGTCGCGGTGACGCTCGTCGTCATCCTGGTGATCGCGAACCTCACGAGCGGCGAAAAGAAGATCGAGCACAAGATCGACCGGCTTTACGCGAGCGACAGTCCGCAGTTCATCCGCTCGATGGGGCTGCTGCTCGGGCCGCCCGTCGTGGGAGGCAATCGCTTCGAGGTGCTCGTGAACGGCGACGAGATCTTTCCGTCGATGCTGGCCGGCATCCGCGCGGCGCAGCACACCATTACCTTCGAGACCTTCATTTACTGGTCCGGAGCGATTGGCGAAGAAGTCGCCCGGGCGCTGTCCGACAAGGCGCGCGCGGGCATCGCCGTGCACGTGCTGCTCGACTGGGTCGGCTCGTCCAAAATGGACAAGCGTTATCAACGCATGCTGCGCGAGGCGGGCGTCCAGCTCGTCCTGTATCACAAGCCGCACTGGACTGGCCTCGGCCGCATGAACGACCGCACGCACCGCAAGTTGCTGGTGATCGACGGACGCATCGGTTTTACGGGCGGCGTAGGCATTGCCGACGAATGGACCGGCCATGCGCAGGACGAAAAGCACTGGCGCGATACGCACTTTCGCATTGAAGGCCCGGCGGTCGGACAGATGCAGGCGGTCTTCATGGACAACTGGGTCAAGTCGACGGGCAATGTGCTGCACGGCCCGCAGTACTTTCCCGCGATCGACGCCGCGGGCAACGGCCTCGCGCACGTGTTCAGCAGTTCGCCCTCGGGCGGCAGCGACGACATGGAGTTGATGTACCTCATGGCGATCACCGCCGCGGCGCGCTCCATCCATTTGTCGACGGCGTACTTCGTGCCGGACAAGCTGACGATCAACGCGATCGTCGAGGCGGCGAAGCGCGGCGTGAAGGTGCGCATCATCACGCCGGGCAAGCGCATCGATACTCACACGGTGCGCGAGGCCTCGCGTGCGTGCTGGGGCGACCTGCTCGCGGCCGGCGTGGAGATGTACGAGTATCAGCCGACGATGTTCCACTGCAAGCTGATCGTCGTCGACGAATATCTGGTATCGGTCGGCTCGACCAACTTCGACAGCCGCTCGTTCAAGCTCAACGACGAGGCCAATCTCAACATCTACGACCGCGATTTCGCGCGCCAGCAGACGGCCATTTTCGATGCCGACGCTGCCCTCGCCAAACGCATCACGCTCGAAGACTGGCGCCGCCGGTCGTTACGGGAAAAGCTGCTCGAACACGCAGCCGCCCTCCTCGATTCGCAATTGTGACGCCTGCCGCGAGCGCCGCGCCGCCAATCGACAAGAAAGCGAAGATCGCCGACAATCGGTGCCCGACATTGGGCTGTCGACAAAGCAAACAGAAAAAAGGGACCGCAATCCATGCTGCACATCGAGGATCTGGCCAATCCGCCCGAGGGGTTTCTGCGCGACGAGCCGGAGGGAGCGGAGTTTTACCAGGCCTTTCAGACGGCCCGGCTGGATGATTTCAGCTTCGGTTATTTCGCCGTGTACCGGGACAGCGCGCTCGTTACCGTGGCGCCCTACTTCGTGATGGATTTCCGGCTCAACACCCTCCTTCCCAGCGGCTGGCTGAAGCAAAGCCTGAGCTGGATCCGCTTCAAGCTGGCCTGCATCGGGCATCCGACCGTCGATGCCGGCCGCATCCAGGGCGAAGTCTCGCAGGAGACGCTCGCGGCCATCAGCACGGCGCTTGCGAAGAAAGGGAGCCTGCTCGCGTACAAGGGTTTCACCGAGGACTTGCCGCTGCGCGGCTTCGTGGCGGCAAAAGGCCTGCCCGTGCCGGTGCTGTCGATCGGCCCGGACTACTACCAGGCCATGAAGAGCGACCGCAGGAACCTGCTCAAGCGTAAGCTGAAAAAGGCCGCTGCACTGCGCTATGAAGAATGCGCGGGTCTGCCCGATCACCTCGTCGCCAGAGTGTATGAGTTGTATCTGAACACCTGGCAGAAAGCCGAGTTGAAGTTCGAGAAGCTCACGCCGGAGTACTTCGCCAATACCCGCAGCCTTAGCCATTATCTGCTGTACTTTCTGGACGACGAGTTGATTGGCTTCACCCAGTTGATCGGCAAGGGAAGGCACCTCGTCAACCGCTATATCGGGCTCGACTACGCCAGGAGCCAGGAGTACGGCTTGTACTTCGCCATGTTCATTCGCACGGTCGAATTCGGCATTCGCGAAGGTTTCGAGGAAATCGAGCTGGGCGCGACGTCCTATGAGTTCAAACGCATCCTCGGCGCCCGCCAGATTCCCACCTGGAATCACTACCGGCACAACAACGCGTTGGTCAACTGGCTGCTCGGCAAGCTGCGCAGCGTGCTGGAACCGTCGGAGTCCGAACTGCGTTAGCGCCCGACCGATTGGTTCGGTGCGTCCCACCTGCCGGCAACACGCGTTACAGGCGATAATGTGCCAAACGCAATCGACTTGAGAAACGGAGTGAGAATGAGCAAGCAAGGCTTCACCACTGGCATCGTTCACGGCGACAGGATCGCGGGCACCGAGCACGGCGGCGTGCGCCAGCCGATTCATACGTCCGTGCAATATGGTTTCGAGCGCGTCGAGGACCTGATCGGCGTATTTCAGGGCACGAAGAAAGGGGGTTTCAACTACGCGCGGCAAGGCACTCCCACGACGGCGGCTCTCGAGCGCAAGATCACGAGCCTGGAAGGCGGCACCGGCACAGTCTGTTTCAGCACCGGCATGGCCGCGATCACGGCGACCTTCCTCACGCTGCTGCGTGCGGGCGATCATCTCGTGTCGAGCCGCTATGTGTTCGGCAACACCAACAGCCTGTTCGGCACGTTGCGCACGCTCGGCGTGGAAGTCACGACCGTCGACGCCAGCGACGCGGAAAACGTGAAGAACGCCATCCAGCCGAATACGCGCATGGTGTTCGTCGAAACCATCGCGAATCCGGGCACGCAGATCCCCGACCTGCAAGGCATCGGCGAGCTGTGCCGCGAGCGCGGCATTGTCTACGTCGTCGACAACACGATTACCTCGCCCGCCTTGTTCCAGCCGAAGGCGGTCGGCGCGAGCCTCGTCATCAACTCGTTGACGAAGACCATCGCGGGCCATGGCGCCGCGCTCGGCGGCGCGGTGACCGATACGGGCCTGTTCGACTGGAGCGCGTATCCGAACATCGCCGACGACTATCGGCGTTCGGCACCGAAAGATCAGGGGCTCCTGCAGATCCGCAAGAAGGGCCTGCGAGACATGGGCGCGTCATTGTCGTCCGAGCAGGCGCACGCCATCGCCATGGGCGCGGAAACGCTCGCCCTGCGCGTGAAGCAAAGCAGCGACAATGCGCTCGCGCTCGCACAGTTTCTCGAAGGCCACGAAGCCATCGGCAAGGTGTTCTATCCGGGCTTGAAGAGCCATCCGCAATACGAGGTTGCCCATGCGCTTTTCAAGGGCGCGTCATGGCTGCTCTCGTTCGAACTGCTCAACGCGGAACGCATGATCGACGTCGTCAACGCGCTCGAACTGCCGATCAAGGCGACCGGCCTCGGCGACACGCGCACGCTCATCATCCCCGTCGCGCCGACGATCTTTTTCGAAGCCGGCGCAGAAACGCGCAAGGCGATGGGCATCTCCGACGGCATGCTGCGGCTTTCGGCGGGCATCGAAGATATCGACGACCTGATTGCAGACTTCTCGCAAGCGCTCAAGCTGGCAGCATAACGCCGGGAGCGTCGATGTCGTGAACAGGGCCAGCACTCGCTGGCCCTGCGCGTTTTCGACGCTGATGCCGCTTACGGATTGAAGCGTTTTGCCTCGTCGCGCCAGTAGTGCTGCTGCTGCCAGCCAAGCAAGCGTTTGAGCTTCTCGTTGCTGAGCAGCGTCTCGAACTCGCCGAGGGCCTTCTTGACCGGCACGCCCGGATAGTAGCGATCCAGCAACGTCTGGGTCGGCAAGTCGGACGACACGTCGTCCGCCGCGACGTTCATGATCTCGAAGCCGAGGCCGTCCGTTTCGATGGCGAGCCGGCACGCGTTGGCGAGATCTCGCCCGTCGATGTAGCTCCACGCAATACGCTTGCGCAGCGCGGGATCCTTGAGCCACGTGGAGAACTTCGCGTAATCCTCGGGATCGAGCACGTTGCCGATGCGAAAACAGTAGATGTCCGACCCGGTGCGCGCCTGGAATGCCTTCGCGGTCACTTCGTTGACCACTTTCGAGGTGGCGTAGCTGTCCATCGGGTCCACCGGATAGTTCTCGTCCAGCGGAAAGTACGCGGGATCGCGATGCCGGTGGGCGAACACCACACCGTAAGTCGTCTCGCTCGAGGCGAGGATCACCTTGCGGACCCCTAGTTTCGCAGCGGCGTCGAGAATGTTGTAAGTCCCCATCACATTGATGCGGTAGACCTCGTTATCGGTCGTCAACATGATGCGAGGAATCGCCGCGAAGTGAACGATCGCGTCGATGGGTTTCGGCTCCAGGTCGTCGGCGAATTCCACTGGCGCCGTGGTCGAGGCGATCGCGTTGAAAACCTGGCCCGCGTCGGTGATGTCCGTGATCAGCGTGCGCGCCGTGCGCTTCGGCATGGGCACACGGTCCAGATTCAACACTTCGTAGCCGTGCGCGACCAGGTTCTCGACCACCCATTTGCCGGCAAGGCCGCTACCGCCGGTCACTATCACTCGCTTTGTCATCTGTCTCTCTCCTTTTCGTGGCGTCGTTCCCGCCTCTGCAAACGCGCACGTTACCGCAAACATCGGCCGGCTGTAATGACCACCGCTACCTTTCCAGCCGGATGGATTGTCTGCGGGGGACGCAGACAAAATCGTTATGCGCCCGATTGCGCGGGCGCGGCCACCGCAGGCTGCCGGTTGAACCGCTCCGCCAGAAAATCGATGAACGCACGCGCACGCGCCGATTGATTGCGCTTGTTCGGGTAGTACACGAACAAATCGGCAAGCGGCTGCACGAACTCAGGCAGCACGACGCGCAGCCGGCCGCTCTCCAGATACTTCGCCAGGTCCCACTCCGAGCGCAGCAGAATGCCGTGCCCGTCGAGCGCCCAGCCGAGCACGATATCGCCGTCGTTGCTCGACAGCATGCCGTGCACCTTCACCGCATGCGCCTCGCCATCGCGCTCGAGGCGCCATATGCCGTAGGCGTTGTCGTTCTGTCGATGCACGATGCATTGATGGTTGGCGAGATCGCCCAGCGTTGCGGGCGTGCCCTGCGTCTCCAGATAGCGCGGCGAGGCGCACAGCAAGCGGCGGTTCGTCATGATGCGCCGCGCAATGAGCCGCTTGTCGGGCAGCTCGCCAAAACGGATCGCCAGATCCACGCCGCTTTCGACGAGATCGATCGGCCGGTCGGTGACATCGAGCTGCACTTCGACATGCGGATGCCGCCGCGCGAACTCCGAAACGAGCGGTGCGATCGTCGTGCGCCCGAAGCCGAGCGTCGCGTTCACACGCAGCAAGCCGCGCGTGACGGAGCGGCTCGACGACACGACATCTTCCATTTCCTGCACTTCGGCAAGAATGCGCGTCGCGTAGTGCAGAAAGGTCTCGCCTTCGGCGGTCAGGCTCACGCTGCGGGTGGTCCGGTTGACCAGGCGCACGCCCAGGCGCGCCTCGAGCTGCGCGAGCCGTTTGGTCGCCGCCGGCGGCGTGATGTCCATGTCGCGCGCAACGCTTGAAAGGTTTCCGTAACGCCCGAGCAGAACGAAAAACGCCAGGTAGGAGGTCAGGTCATTCTTCACCGTGAGTTAATAAAGATGTGAAAACAAGTGAATCATAGTGCCGATCCGGGCGCATAACCTAGCGTCTCCCACAGCCAGCGAATCGCGAACGACCGCGAGAACGACCGCGCATGCTGGCCGTGCCACCAGGAGACACCCGTGAGAATCGTTGAAATCCGCGAAAAAACCGTTCCGATCAGTTCCTCGATCCGCAACGCCTATATCGACTTCAGCAAGATGACGCTCAGCCTCGTCGCCGTGGTCACCGACGTGATCCGCGACGGCAAGCCCGTCATCGGCTATGGCTTCAACTCGAACGGCCGCTATGGCCAGGGCACGCTGATGCGCGAGCGCTTCATCCCGCGCATTCTCGAAGCCGATCCCGCCTCGCTCGTGAACGAGGCGGGCGACAACCTCGACCCGCACAAGATCTGGGCGACGATGTTCACCAACGAAAAGCCGGGCGGCCATGGCGAGCGCTCGGTGGCGATCGGCACGATCGACATGGCGGTATGGGACGCCGTGGCGAAGATCGAAGGCAAGCCGCTCTTCCAGCTGCTCGCCGAGCGCTACGGCAATGGCCAACCCGACCGCAAGATCTTCGTCTATGCGGCGGGCGGCTACTACTACCCAGGCCAGGACCACAACAAGCTCAAAGACGAAATGCGCAGCTATATCGACCGCGGCTACACGGTCGTGAAGAAAAAGATTGGCGGCGCGTCGCTCGACGAGGACCTGCGCCGCATCGATTCGATCCTGAGCGTGCTGGGCGACGGTCAGAAACTGGCCGTCGACGCCAACGGCCGTTTCGATCTGGACACCGCGATCCAGTACGCGAAAGCGCTCTCGCAATACGATCTGTTCTG
The DNA here is from genome assembly GCF_040965835.1 of Paraburkholderia sp. BR10872. Classification (NCBI taxonomy): domain Bacteria; kingdom Pseudomonadati; phylum Pseudomonadota; class Betaproteobacteria; order Burkholderiales; family Burkholderiaceae; genus Paraburkholderia; species Paraburkholderia sp. BR10872. Next base: position 87,633 of record NZ_JBFRCN010000023.1, on the reverse strand, counting down.
GTACGAGGAGCCGGGCGATCCGCTCGACTTCGAATTGCAGGCCACGCTGCGCAACTACTACGACAAGCCAATGGCGACCGGCGAGGATCTGTTCTCGATGCAGGACGCGCGCAACCTCATCCGCTACGGCGGCATGCGTCCCGACCGCGACTGGCTGCAGTTCGACTGCGCGTTGAGCTACGGCCTCGTCGAATATCTGCGCACGCTGGAGATGCTGCATCAGCACGGCTGGTCCGCAAGCCGCTGCATTCCGCACGGCGGCCATCAGATGTCGCTCAACATCGCGGCGGGCCTCGGGCTTGGCGGCAACGAGTCGTATCCCGATCTGTTCCAGCCTTATGGCGGCTTCCCCGATGGCGTGAAGGTCGACAACGGCTACATCACGATGCCCGACCTGCCCGGCATCGGCTTCGAGGGCAAGGCCGATCTGTTTGCGGAAATGAAGAAGATCGCGGCCTGACGCCGAAGCGAAGAAAAGAGCGCGACCGGAAACACAACCGCTGCACGCATGGCGGTTGGCGGTCGCCCGAAATTACCTGCATGGCGCCATGCTCAGGAGACAGACATGCGGCCCTCGAAACTCAAAAAGAATCTTTCGAAGCTCTACATACAGGTCTTGATCGGTATCCTGGCGGGCATTCTCGTCGGCCACTTCTATCCGGATATCGGAGCGGATCTCAAACCGCTTGGCGACCTCTTCATCAAGCTGATCCGCATGGCGCTCGCGCCGATCATCTTCGCTTCGGTCGTCGTGGGCATTGCCCGGATGAACGACCTGCACGAAGCCGGCCGCGTAGGCGTGAAGGCGCTGCTCTACTTCGAGGTGGCGTCGACCATTGCGCTTCTCGTAGGCCTCGTCGTCGTGAACGTGATCAAGCCGGGCAGCGGCATGAACATCGATCCGGCGCAGCTCGACAGCTCGGCGATCGCCAGCTACGCGCACGCGGCCCACGACCATACGGCGCTCGGGTTCCTCATGAGCATCGTGCCGAACAGCATCGTCGGCGCGTTTGCGAACGGCGAAATTTTGCCGATCATCTTTTTCTCGGTGCTGTTCGCCATTGCGCTGGCGAAGCTCGGCCCGCGTACCGCACCGCTCGTCGATATGCTCGACATGTTCTTGCAGGGCATGTTCGGCGTCGTGCGGATCGTCATGTATGTCGCGCCCGTGGGCGCGTTTGGCGGCATGGCGTTCACCATCGCGAAGTACGGGCTCGGCACGCTGGCGTCGTTTGGCGAGCTGATGCTTTGCCTGTACGTGACGTCGATTGTCTTCGTCGTGGTCGTGCTGGGGCTCGTCATGCGCGTTTGCGGATTTTCGCTGTGGAAGTATCTCCGCTATATCCGCGACGAAATCCTGATCACGTTCGGCACGGCGTCGACCGAGGCCGTGCTGCCGCAGATGCTCGTCAAGATGGAGAACCTCGGCTGTTCGCGGCCTGTTGTCGGCATGGTGTTGCCGACCGGCTATACGTTCAACGCGGACGGCACGGCGATCTATCTCACGATGGCGGCCCTCTTCGTGGCCCAGGCGATGAACATTCATCTCACGCTGTTCGATCAACTTGTCGTGCTGAGCGTTTTGCTGCTGACTTCGAAGGGTTCTGCTGGTGTGGCCGGAGCGGGGTTTGTTGCGCTCGCTGCTACGCTTGCTTCGATGCATAAGATTCCGGTTTCCGGGCTGGTGCTGCTGTTGGGGGTGGATCGGTTTCTCAATGAAGCTCGGGCGGTGACCAATTTGATTGGGAATGGCGTGGCCACGATTGTGGTCGCCAGGTGGGAAGGGGCGATGGATGTTGCGCGGGCTCGGGCGGTTCTGAATGGGGAGATTGAGGGTGGGGACGCGTCGGGCGCTGGCGATTTGTCTTTGCCCAGCGGCGAGCCGGTTTCTGGCTCGAGGGGGCTGGTAGAAAACCATCTGTGAAATGAGTACTTTGCGGTGCCTTGTTTTCGCGTCGGTATGCCTGGGTTGCCCCTGTAAGGTTCCCGACGCGAACACAAGAAAAAGCCAAAGCGCCAAAAACCACAACCCTTCCGCGATAGCACCAAAAAACCACAACAAAGCAAACCCAAACCAGACACCAAAGAAATACATATCAGAATTCGTTAGTTTGTCGCGGATGGAACCCTGACTAGACTGCAGATCCATCTTGTTATGACAAGCGAACCATGCCCCGAACGAATCTGGTGGCGCTATCCCCCCAGCCGCTCTACGTCCAGATCAAGGACACGCTCCGAGAGCGCATCCTGAACGGCACCTATGCGCCGCACAGCCAGATGCCCTCCGAACACGAGCTATGCGCCCTGTTCGGCGTCAGCCGCATCACCGTGCGCCAGGCACTAGGCGATCTGCAAAAGGAAGGCCTGGTCTTCAGGCTGCACGGCAAGGGCACGTTCGTCTCCAGGCCCAAGGCATTCCAGAACGTGACCTCGCTGCAAGGCTTCGCGGAAGCGATGTCGTCGATGGGCTACGAGATTGTCAACCAGTTGCGCAGCTTCAGGATCATCAAGGCCGATCGCCACGTCGCGCAACGGCTCAATCTTCTGGAAGGTGCGCCGGTCGCGGAAATCCATCGCGTGCGCATGCTCAACCGCGAACCGGTTTCGCTAGAACTCACGTGGGTGCCGGAAGCGCTCGGCAAGCGGCTCGCCAACGCCGACCTCGCCACTCGCGACATTTTCCTGATTCTCGAGAACGACTGCGGCGTTCCGCTCGGTCATGCCGATGTGTCGATCGACGCGATTCTCGCCGATGACGACATCGCCCGCGCCCTGCGCGTGGAAGACGGCAGCCCCGTTCTGCGGATCGAACGCCTGACGCACGACGCATCCGGCAATCCCATCGACTACGAATACCTGTATTTCCGCGGCGACGCCTTCCAGTACCGGCTGCGCGTCGACCGCCAAAAAACCCGTGCAAGGGGAAGGAAAGCGCTATGAATACCGAAGTGCTCGAATACGACATCGTGGTCGTCGGCGGCGGCACGGCCGGCCCAATGGCTGCAATCAAGGCCAAGGAACGCAACCCGGCGCTCAAGGTGCTGCTGCTTGAAAAAGCCAATGTCAAGCGCAGCGGCGCAATCTCGATGGGCATGGACGGCTTGAACAACGCCATCATTCCCGGCCACGCCACACCCGAGCAGTACACGCGCGAAATCACCGTCGCCAACGATGGCATTATCGACCAGGAGGCCGTCTATGCGTATGCGCGACACAGCTTCACGACCATCGAGCAGCTCGACCGCTGGGGCGTGAAGTTCGAAAAAGACGGCAACGGCGACTATGCCGTGAAGAAGGTCCATCACATGGGCGCTTACGTATTGCCCATGCCCGAAGGACACGACGTGAAAAAGATCCTCTACCGGCAGCTCAAACGTGCGCGCATCGAGATCACGAACCGCATCGTCGCCACGCGGCTCATGACCGATTCGCAGGGCCGCGTAAGCGGCGTTCTCGGCTTCGACTGCCGCACGGCGCAGTTCCACGTGGTGCGCGCGAAAGCCGTGATCCTGTGCTGCGGCGCGGCGGGGCGCCTCGGTCTGCCCTCCTCCGGCTACCTGATGGGCACTTACGAGAATCCGACCAACGCGGGCGACGGCTACGCCATGGCGTACCACGCGGGCGCCGCCCTCGCGAATCTGGAATGCTTTCAAATCAATCCACTTATTAAGGACTACAACGGACCGGCTTGTGCATATGTCACCGGGCCGCTCGGCGGCTTCACCGCGAACGGCAAGGGCGAGCGCTTCATCGAATGCGACTACTGGAGCGGCCAGATGATGTGGGAGTTCTACCAGGAGCTGCAGAGCGGAAACGGCCCCGTGTTCCTGAAGCTCGACCATCTTGCCGAGGAAACGATCCAGACCATCGAGCAGATCCTGCACACCAACGAGCGCCCGAGCCGCGGCCGGTTCCACGCGGGCCGCGGCACGGACTACCGTCACCAGATGGTCGAGATGCATATTTCCGAGATCGGCTTTTGCAGCGGGCATAGCGCGTCGGGTGTCTATGTGAATGCGCGCGCGGAGACGACCGTACCCGGACTCTATGCAGCAGGCGACATGGCGGCCGTGCCCCACAACTACATGCTAGGCGCGTTCACCTGCGGCTGGTTCGCGGGCGCCAACGCGGCCGAATACGTGGAGGGCCGCGAGCATGCGAGCCTCGACGAAGCCCAGATCGCCGCTGAACGCGCACGGATCTACGCGCCGCTCGATCGCGAAAACGGACTCGCGCCGGCCCAGGTCGAATACAAGCTGCGCCGCATGGTGAACGACTATCTTCAGCCGCCCAAGGTCACGCGCAAGATGGAGATCGGCCTGCAGCGCTTCGACGAGATCGCCGAAGACATCGAAGCGATCAAGGCCGACAATGCGCACGAATTGATGCGCGCCGCCGAGGTGCGCGCCATTCGCGACTGCGCGGAAATGGCGGCGCGCGCCTCACTGTTCCGCACCGAAAGCCGCTGGGGCCTGTATCACCATCGGGTCGATTTCCCGCAGCGCAACGACGCCGATTGGTTCTGCCATACGCACCTGCGCAAGGACGCTTCCGGCAGCATGACGAGCGAAAAGCGCGCGGTCGAGCCGTACATCATCCCGCTCGCGCAAGCGGATCGAGGCGCTTACGATCAGCTACGCATTCGCGAATCCGCGGAACTCGTCGCCGAACACTAAGGAATCCGAATATGTCCTATACGCCGCACGAAATCTTCCAGCGCAGCAGTGCGCCCGTCACGATCGACGAAGACCGCTGCATCGCCGACAAAGGCTGCACGGTTTGCGTGGATGTGTGCCCGCTCGACCTGCTCGCAATCGATGTGAGCAAGGGTAAGGCCTATATGCAATTCGACGAATGCTGGTATTGCATGCCCTGCGAACGCGACTGCCCGACCGGCGCAGTCAAGGTCGACATTCCGTACCTGTTGCGCTAACCGCTGTCACCCACGACGGTACCCGTATTGCTCGCCAAACAGATCATGAAAACACGCCAACGGATTCTTCGCCTTTTCGCCGCCCCGCTACTGTTGAGCGCCGCGATCACCGTACACGCCGAGACGATTCGCGTCGCGATCGGCACCCAGGACACCACTATCAACTGCGCGACGGGTGGCCTCCTGATCCGCGAATTGCACTTGCTCGACAAGTATCTGCCCCACACCGGCAAATACGCGAACGTCACCTACGACGTGCAGTGGAAGGACTTCACTTCCGGCGCGCCGCTCACGAACGAAATGGTGGCCGGCAAGCTCGACTTCGGCGCCATGGCGGATTTCCCGGGCTCGCTCAATGGCGCGGCGTTCCAGAAAGCGGGCCGAAAGAGCCTCTTCATCACCGTGCTCGAAGGCAGCACCGATGGCAGCGGCAACGGCATCGTCGTGCCCGTCAACTCGCCGCTGCATTCGATTGCCGACCTCAAGGGCAAGACGATCTCGGTGCCGTTCGCCTCGACGTCGCACGGCATGCTGCTGCGCGCAATCAAAGCGCAAGGCTGGAACCCGGATACCGACGTGAACATCATCACGCAAGCGCCGGAAGTGGCAGGGAGCGCCCTCAAGGCGGCCAAGATCGACGCCCACGCCGACTTCGTGCCGTTCGCCGACCTGTTCCCGTACCGCGGCATCGCTCGCAAGATCTACGACGGCGCCCAAAGCCGTGCGCCCACCTTTCACGGCGCGCTCGTCGATGCCGCTTATGCGCAGAAGTACCCGGAAGTGGTGGTCGCCTATCTGCGCGCGGCAATCGAAGCGAACCGCCTGATTGCGGAAGATCCCGAAAAATATAGTTTGCTGATCGAGAAGGTGACGGGCATCGAGGCGCCCGTCGACTATCTCTATCATGGACCGCTCGGCCTGCAAACGCGCGATCTCACCTGGAAGCCGGAGTACCGCCAGGCCGTGGCGACTGCCATCGACACGCTGAAGCTGCTCAAGAAAACGGATGTCAATCTCGATGCGAACACCTTCATCGACGACCGCTACATCCGCGAGGCGTTCAAGGAGTCGGCACTCGACTATGACGCCGCGCTGAAAAACTACGCTCGGCAGCCGCTCGCCGCGAACGACGCGCTGACCGGCAAGCCCATTCGTGATTTCCTCGCGGTCACACAGGTGTGGGTCACCAACGAGGCACACGTGCGCAACTATGCGAACGCGGCGGAAGGGTTCGCAGCGCTCGCGAAACTCGAACAGTCCGGCAGCAAGGTGCGCGCGGTCTACGTGCAGGACCACGACAGCGGACAGAAGCTCTTCGCTTCCGACGCCTGGTACGTACGCGACGCGCATGGCGACGTCACCGCGTTCCTGCAGAAGACAGGCGCGGATGCCTATGCACAGCACACGTCGGGCGCGGTCGTCGACTATGCCGCTGCAAAAACGGGCGCCCAGCAGGCCCTCGCTTCGCGCTAACGCGTCGCGCTCTGTCCGCCCGCTCACTTGCCATTTATGAGGAGTCCGCATGTCTGCCACGCTTGACCTCGCAGCCCGGCAACGCCAGGCCGTCCGGGAACCGGCACTGACTGCAGCCGCAGCGCGCAGCGCACCGATACGCCGCCGCGCATGGCGCGCCGGCTCGATCGTGCTGTTCGTGGCTGCCTGGCAGTTGGCCGTTCATTTCCGGCTCTCGCTTGGCATCGTCACGTTCGCGAATGTCCCTTCGCCCGCCGACGCCATTCCCGCGCTATGGGCGCTGCTCCATTCGCCGAAGCTGCCGATGCATCTCGCCGCGAGTCTGACGCGCGTGCTGGCCGGCTTCTGCGCGGCGGCCCTGGTCGGCGTCGGGCTCGGACTCGCGATCGGCCGCTATCGCGCACTCGAAGATGTGCTCCTGCCGCCGCTCGAAGTGCTGCGGCCAATCCCGGCGGTCGCGTGGATTCCGCTCGCGATCCTGATGTTTCCCTCTTCGGAACTGAGCATGATGTTCATCACGTTCATCGGTGCGCTGTTCCCGATCCTGCTGAACACGATCCACGGCGTGGAGGCCGTCGACCCCCGCCTCGTCGCCACCGCGCGGGGGCTCGGCACCGGCTCGCTGTCGCTCTATACAGAAGTGGTGTTGCCGGGTGCCGCGCCTGCGATCTTCACGGGTCTTTCCATCGGCATGGGCACCGCGTGGTTCTGCCTCGTAACCGCGGAAATGATCGCCGGGCAGTACGGCATAGGCTATTTCACCTGGGAATCCTATACGCTTCAGAACTACGCGGATATCGTGGTCGGCATGGCCCTGATCGGCGTGCTCGGCATGGGCAGCAGCCTCCTCGTCAAACGCATCGGCACCGCACTGACGCCGTGGTACCGCCTGCGGGGAGCGCGCCAGTGAACACGCCCGCCGCCGTCCATCCTGAAGCCCGCGCCAGGGCGCCGGTGTCCCACGCGGCGGGGCACATCAACGTGCGTTCGCTGACCGTGGAGGTCGGGCCGCCGCACGCGCGCTTCGCCGCGCTCGACTCACTGAACGTCGAGATCGCACCCGGCGAGTTCGTGTGCGTGCTTGGGCCGTCCGGCTGCGGAAAGTCCACGCTGCTCGGCGCCATCGCGGGGCACGTCCCGTCCACGCAGGGCGAAATCGCCGTCGACGGCCTCGCGGTCGAGCGCCCGCATCCGGAGCGCGGCCTCGTATTCCAGCAGCACACGCTGTTTCCCTGGAAGCGTGTGATCGACAACGTGGCCTTCGGCCTGAAGATGAAGGGCGTTGGCGCCAGTGAGCGTCGGCGCGAAGCGGCCGAACTGCTCGCGCTGGTGGGGCTCGCGGGATTCGAGTCGCACTATCCCGCGCAGCTGTCGGGCGGCATGCAGCAGCGTGTGGAAATCGCGCGCGTGCTGATCAACCGTCCGCGCATTTTGTTGATGGACGAGCCCTTCGGCGCACTCGACGCCCAAACGCGCCGCATGATGCAAACGCTTTTGCTCGACATCTGGACGCAGATACGCACGACCGTCGTGTTCGTCACGCACGACATCGACGAAGCGCTGTTTCTCGGCGACCGCATCCTGATGCTCTCGCAACGACCCGCGCGCCTCGTCGCCGATATCACAGTGCCGCTCGCGCGGCCGCGCAGCGACGAGAGCACGACCGAAGCCGGCTTCATCTACATCAAGCGCCGCTGCCTCGCGTTGCTGCGCGAAGCGGCGTAGTCCCTCAAGCGCCCACCAGATCACTGCCCTTCCCATGACCGTTTCCGCTCCCACCTTGCCGAACCCGCAGCACCCGAGCGCCGAAGCGAGCGCCCTGCTCGCGCGCCTCGCCGACGCCGATCCCGCCGTGCGCCGCATCGCGCTCTTCGAACTCGCCGATCTCGAAGATGAAGCGCTGCTGCCCGCGTTCGTGGCCACGCTGCGCGACGATCCCGCTCCAGACGTGCGCCGCGAAGCCGCCGCCGTGCTGGCCGCGTGGGAAGACGACGACGTCGTCGAAGCGCTCTGCGCAGCATTGCTCGACACCGACGACGACGTGCGCGAAGCCGCGGCGCAAAGTCTTTCGGAATTGAAGGCGCAGTCGTCGGGCCACGTGCTGCGCCGGTGGGCCGCGCGGCCCGAACCGTTCGTGCGCCGCGCGGCGCTGCGCGGCCTGCGCGAGCTCCGCTTTGCGGATGCCTTCGAGCCCGCGCTGCATGCGCTTGCGGACACTGAGGCCGACGTGCGGCTCGAGGCCGTCGCCGTGCTCGGCTGGCTGAAGGAGGAACGCGCGCTGAAGGCGCTCGCCGCGCTCGGCGCCGGCGACGCGCACCCCGACGTCCGCCGCGCCGCCGTTGGCGCGCTCGGCTTCGCATCGCCGGACGATCAGGCCACGCTCGACGCGCTGCTCACGGCGTTGCGCGACGACGCCTGGCAGGTGCGCGAAGAAGCCGCGACGACGCTCGGCAAGCTGCGTGCCGCAACGGCACTCGCACCGCTTGTCGAAGCGCTCGGTGACGCCTACTGGCAGGTCCGGCTGCGCGCGGCCCGCGCACTCGGGCAGCTACGCGATGCGCAAGCGGCCACCGCCGTCGCCACGCTGCTCACGCATTCGATCAGCAACTTGCGCAAGGAAGCGGCGCTCACGCTCGGCGAACTGGGCACGCGCGAGTCTTTGCCCGCGCTGCAAAGCGCGCTGCAGGACCGCGATCCCGAGGTGCGCAAGGCCGTGCGCATCGCTATCGGCCAGATCGCGGGCGCAGCGCCATGAAAACGCCGCTCGAGGTTCGCAACGACGCCGTCGCGCGAGCGCTCACGCTCCGCTGGCCGGCAGGCGAGACACAACGTGTGAAGCACGCCCGGCTGCGCGCGGCGTGCCCGTGCGCAGCCTGCCGGCGCGTGCGGCTCGACGGCGCCGCGCCCGCGGCCGCTGCGGATGTGATGCTGATCGGCATCGAGCCGATGGGCTACGGCGTGCAGCTCGCGTTCAGCGACGGCCATGCACGCGGCATCTATCCATGGACCTACCTCGAGCAGCTTGGGCGCGGCGAAGACCGCTAGCTTGCGCCCTGAAGCTGGCAGCCACCCGCCTCGCTTCGATCTTCGATTAAAGAACGCTCGCATCGCGCCGATAAGCATGCCATGCCGTGCTCGTTTGACGGGCGCCCGATCCGTTGACAAAGAATCGAAGAAAAAGATGCGAAACAGAATGACCCGCCTGCTCGTCGGCACTTCCTTCACATCCGCTGCGCTATTGTCAGGTTGTGTTCAGTTCGTGCCGGTCAAGGATATGGCCAACGACAAGCCCGGCTATCTCGCGGCGCACTTTGCCGTGGATTCCTTGCCCACGAGCGTTCGCGAGAAAATGCCGGCAGCGGGCACGCACGTGCTGCCCTTCAAGGTCTTGACGGTGCTCGGCAAGGTAACGGGCCATGTTGGCACGGTGGGAATCGAGCGCGACTTCAAGACTGTGCTGATCAACGCACAAGATACGGGCATGGTCCAGCAGGTGTATGAAAGCTCGGCGAATGGTGTGCCCGCCGCCGCAACGTTCAGCCTCTCTTACCTCAACATTTACAGCCTGAAAGAGGAAACGGCGAACTACGCGCAGACGGCGGCGTTCATCCCCTTCGTCGCGCACGACGCCGACAACAATCAGTTCGCGTTCAACGCGCCGCAGGAAGACGAAACCTATACCACGACGTTCAAGTTCGGCACGACAGTTCAGATCGTCAACTTCCGGGCGCTCACGTGGACCTGTCACACGAGCCGCTACTATCCGGCTTCCCAGTTCAATGCAGCGTTCACCGGCAAAGCGATCGACCTGGACTGCGAACAGACGAAGGACGGTATCGTCCAGAACAAGACGCGTCGAACGTATCTGACTCAGTACGGCATCGGCCTGACCCGCTCGGTCGCCACCACTTCCGGCAAACTGGACTGGACCTATAGCGGCTTCGACAAGGACGGGCAACAAACGCTGACGCCGCACGGCCAGGCAGCGATCGAAAAACCGATTTAAAGTCGAGGCAGTGACGGCGCGCGCGATCGTCGGCCCCCGCCCCTCGATTATTCGGACCGTTGAGAATCGATCGATGCGGTGAACACGCGGTTTCCCACGATTGTGGCCCTGAGTTCCAGCGCCTTGGATACCTGCTCCTGACAGCCAGCTACACTACGGGCGCAGAGGCGATTGCAACGCCTGCCAGACAACTGCGCGAACCACAGGAGGAGCACGCAAATGACGCTTTCGAAGAGAAAATTTGGGCGGACCGGCTGGAACGTGTCCGAGATCGGCTTTGGTGCATGGGCAATCGGCGGCTCGTGGGGAAGCGTCGGCGAAGACGACGCCAGAGCCGCGCTGAACGCCGCGCTCGATAACGGCGTCACGTTCATCGACACCGCCGACGTCTACGGCGACGGCCGCTCGGAGCGCATTATCCGGGACGTGCTGCGCGAACGCGGCGGCGAGCGCCCGATCGTGGCGACGAAACTCGGACGCCGGCTCGATCCGCATGTGACCAGCGGCTATCTGAACAAGCGCGAACTCGAAGGCTTCATCGACCGGAGTCTTTCGAACCTGGGTGTCGACACGCTCGACCTCGTGCAATTGCACTGCCCGCCGACGGAGGTCTACTACCGCCCCGAGGTATTCGACGCGATGGACAGCTTCGTCGCCGCCGGCAAAATCCGCTTTTACGGCGTTTCGGTCGAAAAGGTGGAGGAAGCGCTGAAGGCGATCGAATATCCCAATGTGGTCTCGGTGCAGATCATCTACAACATGTTCCGCCAACGGCCTGCCGCCCTGTTTTTCCGCGAGGCGCTAAAGAAGAATGTTGCGGTCATCGCGCGAGTGCCGCTCGCGAGCGGCATGCTCACCGGCAAATTGTCCGCGGATTCCGTTTTTGCGGCGGACGACCACCGTGCGTTCAATCGTCATGGCGAGGCATTCGACGTAGGCGAAACGTTCTCGGGCGTGCCGTACGACGTCGCCTTGAAGGCGGTCGATGAACTGCGCGGCCTGGTACCCGTGGACGCCTCGATGGCACAGCTCGCCCTGCGCTGGATACTCATGGAAGACGCTGTCTCCGTCATCATTCCGGGCAGCAAGAACGCGGCCCAGGCGGCGTCGAACGTCTCGGCGGCAAACCTCGCGCCGCTCTCCGACGCGGCGATGCAACGCGTGCGGGACGTTTACGAACACTATATAGCGCCGCACGTCCACCAGCGCTGGTAAAAGCCCTTGCGGTCGAGGCCGCAGGAATTTCTGCGCCCGCTTACCCGATTTTGCTCCGCCCCGATTGTTCGGCTGATCCTGCCAGTCAATTCGCGCCAGGCCGCTTTATCGCGGCGGCGTGGACCTTTAGATTCGCAATAGTCGCCGGCCGATGGCTTCATACAAGCCAGGACGCCGGTTCCATTCGATGCTGCGACATACGGTAAGGAGAACATGATGGGCAAACTTGCAGGCAAGGTGGCAGTCGTCACGGGCGCGTCGAAAGGCATTGGCGCTGCGATCGCCAAGGCCCTCGCGGCCGAAGGCGCTTCGGTGGTCGTGAACTACGCGAGCAGCAAGGCGGGCGCCGATGCGGTCGTGAGCGCGATTACGGCCGCGGGCGGCAAGGCGGTTTCCGTCGGCGGCGACGTGTCGAAGGCGTCCGACGCACAAGGTATCATCAGCACGGCCGTCGAAACTTACGGTCGCCTCGACATCCTTGTCAACAACTCGGGCGTCTACGAGTTCGCGCCAATCGAAGAGTTCACGGAGGCGCAATACCGCAAGCAGTTCGACATCAACGTGCTCGGCGTGCTGCTCACCACGCAGGCGGCCGTGAAGCATCTTGGCGAGGGTGCGAGCATCGTCAACGTGAGTTCGGTCGTGACGACGGTCACGCCACCGGGAACGGCTGTCTATAGCGGCACGAAGGGCGCGGTGGATGCGATCACGGGCGTGCTGGCACGCGAACTGGGACCGCGCAAGATCCGCGTGAATGCGATCAATCCCGGCATCATCGAGACAGAAGGCGCACACGCGATCGGCGTCATCGGATCGGATTTCGAAAGCCAGACGGTCAGCCAGACGCCGCTCGGACGCATCGGTCAGCCGGACGATATCGCCTCGGCCGTCGTGTTCCTCGCATCGGACGACGCCAAATGGTTGACCGGCGAGCATATCGTCGCCAGCGGGGGCCTGCGCTAAGGCAGGTGGGTGAAACTGGCTGGCGCGAAAAAACGCGTGCGTGCTAATCTCCTGAAGATCGGTCGTGCCGCCCGGGTGGCGGCACGACCGGCAACGCTTCGGAAAGAGGAGTTTGGCCAAGCCGCCTCATGCGAGTTTCCGACCTTGTAGACAGCCGCACGATTCTGCGCAGCCGGCGGCGTTGGCTGTATTTCGGCGTGTTCTGGCTCGGCGCCATCGCGACGGGACTGGTCGCGGTCATGTACGCGCGGCTCGTCGACTTCGGTTACTCGCTCTTTGTGCAGATGACAGGCCACAACCGGTGGCTGCCACTCGTCATCACGCCGGCCATCGGTGCGTTCTGCGTATGGGCCACGCGCCGCTGGTTTCCGGGTTCGGAGGGCAGCGGCATCCCGCAAGTCATCGCAACGCTGCACGACGTGCGCAAATTCGGCCCGCGCCTGCTCACGCTGCGCATCCTGATCGGCAAGATCGCCCTGTCGTTTCTCGCCATTGTCGGCGGATTCACGATTGGCCGCGAAGGGCCGACCATCCACGTGGGCGCGGCGCTCATGTACAGCCTCCGGCGTTTCTACCCGGCGCGACTGCGCAGCATGTACGGCGTCGGCCTCGAATACAAGCTCGCGCTCGCTGGGTCCGCCGCGGGCCTTTCTGCCGCATTTAATGCACCGCTCGCGGGCGTGGTCTTCGCCATCGAGGAACTTACGCGCAGCTTCGAAGCACGAACGAGCGGCGTGATCATCACGGCGATCATCTTCTCGGGCATCGTCTCACTCGCGCTGCAAGGCAACTATGTGTATTTCGGCACGATCGCCATCGGCAGTCATATGCCCGATCTGCTCGCGGTCGCCGTCATCCTCGTCGGCGTGATCACCGGCCTCGCAGGCGGCGTGTTCTGCTGGCTGCTGCTCAACACCGAACGATGGATGCCGGCCCGTTTGTTCGCTCTCCGAAAGGAACGGCCCGTGACGTTCGGCGCCGTGTGCGGTTTATTCATCGCCGTGATTGGCGTGGCGAGCGGCGGCAATCTGTTCGGCAGCGGCTATGCGCAAGCGCGCGGCATGCTCGAGGGTCATTCACAGCTCGGCGTCGCCTATCCCGTGCTGAAAATGGCCTCGATGGTCGGCTCGTACCTGCCGGGCACGCCGGGCGGCCTCTTTGCGCCGTCGCTAGCGATCGGCGCAGGCATCGGCAACGTGCTGCACATGGTGTTCGGGCAGATGCAGCTGCCGATGCTGATCGCGCTCGGCATGGTCGGCTATCTGGCCGCCGTCACGCAGAGCCCGATCACGGCGTTTGTCATCGTCATCGAAATGATCGACGGGCACGCGCTCGTGATCTCGTTGATGGCAACGGCGCTCGTGTCGAGCCAGGTCTCGAAGCTGTTCGCGCCGCCGCTGTACGAAGCCCTGGCGCAACGCTTCCTGAAGCAGTGACGCGCGCTCACGCGCGTCGATCCTCACGCGCCGTTACCAGCGCAGCAACCGCGGCCCCAGCCACGCGCCAATGCCGGCGGGCAGCAACATGCCGATCACGTACCAGACGCTCCAGAACGCCGGGCTCATCTCCGGGCAATGGAGGCAATACGCAATGGTCGCGAGCGCGCTCGCAAAGAGCCCCGCTGCCGCGCCCGCTGCGCGCAGGCGGGTGGGCGCGAGACCGCGCACGGCCCAGAAGACGGCCACAAACGTGGGCACCGAAAGCAGCACGATATTGAACGGGCACGTGCGCCATGTGAGGCCCATCACGAGCGGTATGCGTTGCGCGGGCGCCGCGTCGCCCAGTGCGAGCCACGCGCCCGCCAGCACGGCGACGAACGGCAGCGCGACCAGCGCCCACGCATAGCCGCCGCGCCGGCCCGGCCGCCCGAGGCGGCTGACCGCGAGCGCGGCGGCGGCCGCGACACACAACGGGAACGCGAGCTTCGCCCAGAAGATCGGCGTGTGCATGACACTCATGAGATCGTGCCGCACGCCGAACACCACGCTCATCAGCACGACCGAGCCCGCAAAACCGAGCGCCAGCGCCCGCGCGAAGCGGCGCAGCACAGCTTTGCGGTCCACGCGCGCATCGCCGGCGGCGAGCAGGTTGATCAGATCGTCGGTTTTCATCGCGCTCCCCTGATGCGCGTGGCAAGCGCCTTCAAACCGCGATGAATGCCCACCTTGACCGCCGATTCGGAGAGCCCCGTGAGCTTCGCCGTCTCCACGACCGAAAGCCCTTCGAGCTTCACGTGGACGATAGGCAGGCGCTGCTTGTCGGGCAATTGCTCGAGCAGCTTGCCGATATCTCGGCGCGCCTGCGCGGGTTCGTCGTCGGGCGCGGCGAAGAGATCGGTGTGATCTTCGAGCGGATCGTTGAGCACGTCGCGGCGTGCGCGCGAGCGGAAAAAGTCCATCAGCTTGTAGCGGGCGATCGCGTGCACCCAGGCCGTGAGCGGTTCGTCGGGGCGCCATGTGTGACGCGCGTTGTGGACCGCCAGCAGGATCTCCTGTACGAGGTCCTCGACGTCGTCGCGCAACTGCGGGATGCGCCGGCGCAGGTAGCCGCGCAAATGGCGCGTGAGTTCCTCTAGGAAGTCGCGATACGCTTGCGCGTCGCCTTCCAGGCCGCTGACGAAAAGCGCTTTGAGACGGGTTTCCGCGGTGTGCAAAGGTCGTCCTGGATGATCGCGACGGTAGGTTAGCGGGCTTGCGGGCATGGCGCTCGCCTGGTCTTGCGAAGGAGAGCTTTCAAAATTATTACGAGCACCGCCATTTTCGCGCCCGTTCGCGTGAGCGTAGCCGAACGCTTCGCGCCCCGCAACGGCATGCGCTGCCCCGGCGCGCGCGCCGGGCGTCGCCCCTTCCGTCATCGTCGCCCATGTGCTAGTCAAACCCACCTTGTGCCTCTTTCGCTTGGCGCGAGCGCGTGCGCCCGTTGCGGGTAGTTCGTTCGCCGCGCCAGTTGGGTTACAGCCTCGGCGACTTATTTTTAGCCGCCCCCCGGTCTCGCGATTTTTTCCCGACGCGCTGTAACCGGCGCGCGCGCCACAGCGAATTCACTGTCAACTCTGCGCTAACGAGGAATCGCCATGCACACGTCGATCGGTGAATCGCCAGCACTCGAAGCCAGCGTGCGCCGCCCACGCGCCATCCAGCCGCTCTGGCTGCGCGTCACGCATTGGCTCAACGCGCTTGCGGCGCTCGTCATGATGTTCTCCGGCTGGCGCATTTACGATGCGTCTCCCGTGTTCGCGGGCTTCGTCATTCCCACCTCGATCACGCTCGGCGGCTGGCTCGGCGGCGCACTGCAATGGCATTTCGCGGCAATGTGGCTGCTGTTTTTCAACGGCCTCGTCTATCTCGCCATGAATCTCGCCACCGGCCGCTGGCGCACGAAGTTCTTCCCGCTGAGCCCGCGCGCCGTGCTGCACGATCTGCGCGCCGCGCTCATGGGCCGGCTTTCTCACGCTGACCTAAGCCAGTACAACGCCGTGCAGAAGCTCGCCTACCTGATTGCGATCGCCGATCTCGTCGTCCTCGTGCTGTCGGGCCTTGCGATCTGGAAGTCGGTGCAGTTTCCGCTGCTGCGCGAGTCGATGGGCGGATACGACCGCGCGCGCGTCGTGCACTTTTGCGCGATGTCCGTGCTTGCGGCGTTCGTGCTCGTTCACGTGACGATGGTCGCGCTCGTGCCGCGCTCGCTGCTCACCATGCTGCGCGGACGCTGAACGCGCCGCCCAATCCTGTTTGAATCACCGTCCTTCGATATCGATAAGGATTCCAGATGAACACGATCGACCGCAAGATCATCGCAATCGACCGCGCAGCGATTCTTGCCGATGCACGGCGCGAACTCGACATGCCGTCACGGCGCCTGTTCGGCAAGCGCATGCTCACGCTCGGCGGCCTCTCGCTGCTGACAGGCTGCACGATTACCGACGACGCCTCGGTCAACACGTTCCTCACCGCCGTTTCCCGGCTCAACGATCGCGTGCAGGCATGGCTGTTCGACCCGACCGGGCTCGCACCCACGTACAGCGAAGCCCAGATCACGCGCCCCTTCCCCTTCAACGCGTTCTATAACGAAAGCGAAGCGCCTGTGGTCGATGGCGACGACTATCGGCTCAGGCTCAGCGGGCTCGTCAAGGGCCAGCGCGTCTGGACGCTGCCCGAGTTGTACGCGCTGCCGCACGCCGAGCAGATCACACGGCACATCTGTGTCGAAGGCTGGAGCGCGATAGGCCGCTGGGGCGGCACGCCATTCGCGCATTTCCTGCGCCGGGTCGATGCGGATCTCACCGCGCAATACGTGGGCTTTCGCTGCGCCGACAACTACTACGAAAGCATCGACATGGCCACGGCGCTGCATCCGCAAACCTTGCTCGCTTTCGACTACGACGGCGAGCGCCTGCCGGCGAAATATGGCTATCCGATGAAGCTGCGCATGCCGACGAAGCTCGGCTACAAGAACCCCAAGCACATCGTCGAGATTTTCGTCACGAATACGTATCCAGGCGGCTACTGGGTCGACCAGGGCTACAACTGGTTCGGCGGTTCGTGACGTCTTCCGGCCGCCGCCTGATACGCCACTTCATGCGACGGTTCTGTTTCACTTCCGCCCGCAAAAGGGGCAACGTTTTTTTCCACCCAGCAAGGAGCAATGCAAATGAACACGATCCGATTCGCAGCCATCGCCATCTCGGCCGCCCTGTTGAGCATGAGCGCGGGAGCATTCGCGCAGGCAAGCGGCGCGATGTCGAACGACGCCATGTCGAAGGACTCGATGCAGAAGGACGCCATGGGCAAAGGCACCATGGCGCACGATACAATGAGCAAAGGCGGCGCGATGAGCCATGATCAGATGAAAAAGCCGATGAAGCCCGACGCCATGGGCATGGATCATCCGGCGTCGGGCGCCATGGCGCACTGAACCGTCGTAACGCGCTCCCGGCGTCGCTTGCCAGGAGCGCATCGCGTGCGCCCCAGCACAATGCGCAAGCGATGCACGATTTCCGCGGGGCCGCACACCCTGCACTGGGAGTACGTGATGGGAAGCGAATGGCAACGCCGCCTGAAATTGTTCATTCAGCGCTTCTGGCAGCCAACCAGCGCATGCATGACCTGCATGCCGGGGAGCTGGGGCAACATCATGAGCCTGCCCCATTGGACCATTGCATTCAAAACAGGACTGTTCACCGGCGCGCTGGCGGTGCTTCTCACCTTCACGCCAGCAACGAAGTGGTACGCGAATCGGTATGGCAACGCGCTGCTGGTGGGCTGCCTGACCATCATCGGCGATGCCTACGCACACACGAGTCACTATCGCATTCATGTTCTCGAACACATTGCGACGGGGGTCGTCGCTGGCCTGATCGCGCTCGCAGCGTCGTATCTGTTAGACGAGCGCGCGCGCCGCATACGAACGCTATGGACGCGCCTGACCGGGTGATTCACGAGGCGAAGCGGGCTTCCGCATAGGCCATAGGTCCGATTGACTGCGCATCCACGCATGGCACCCTTCGACAAAGCCGTCCTTTGGCTCATCGAAGGGGAACCCAATGCGCGCCTGCCGATACGTGGTCCTTTGCGCTTTGCCATTCACGATCGTCGGCTGCAACACGCCGCCCATCCCACCGGGCAAGCCGGTCGATATTCCGACCGCCCTCGAGCAGGTCCTCACGGGCCTGTGCAATTTCAGGAAGGAACAGGCCGAGCGCAAGCAGGATATGGGCGTCGCAATCGACACGGTCACCGTGGAACTCGACTTGACCGTCGACGGCGCAAGGAATCCCCCTGTAGCGGTCGCGCCGGATATCCAGTTCATTCCCACGGTGAGCTATGGGCAGATCATCACGGCGAACCGGGGCAGCCGGCTTACGCTCACCCTGAAAGGCGCTGGCACGCACGGCGGCTGTGACGTCATGACATCGCCAAAGTAGCGGCTGTTCGTTTTCGCTATAGGACCATGGGCCCATAGCCAGATCGTGCGGTTGTGACATGATGGGAGGGCGCGTCACACTCGGCCCTGGCACCATGCGCATTGTTCATACGTTGCTGATCATCCTGGCTTTCGGGACGAGTATTGCCAGCCGGCCGATAGGCTGCCTCGCTGCCCAGGGTACGCCTGCGCAAGCCGCGGCGTCACAGGCCGCGACGGCTGCACCAGCCAGTGCGCCATCGCCCCCTGCGTCCCCCACCCCCACCGCCACGCGCCGGCTCAACCTCGCCATCCAGCCGAAGTTCGGCGATTTCGATGCCATGCTCGACCGCAGGCTGATCCGCGTGCTGGTGCCATACAGCAGGACCCTCTATTTCAACGAGCTCGGTCATGAGCGAGGGCTGACCGCCGGGCTCATGCGCGACTTCGAGCGCTACCTGAACAAGACGTACCAGAGCAGCCTCGGCAAGCGTCCCTTGACGCTCGTGATCATCCCGACGACGCGCGACCAGCTCCTTCCCGCTCTGCTGGCCGGGAAAGGAGACATTGCCGCCGGCAATCTGACCGTCACCGAAACGCGGCTCAAGCAGGTCGACTTCGTCGCGCCGCGCGACCGCAAGCCGGTTCGCGAGCTGGTCGTCACCGGTCCGAAGTCGCCCGCGCTCACCAAACTCGACGACCTGAGCGGCAAGACCGTGCACGTCCGTGCGAGCAGCAGCTACTTCGAGAGTCTGACCGCCCTGAACGCGCGCTTCAAAAAAGAAGGCAAACCGCCGATAAAGCTGGTATTGCTGCCCGATGCGCTCGAGGACGAGGACGCCATGGAGATGCTCAATGTCGGGCTGGTCCAGATTCTCGTCGTCGACGACTGGAAGGCGAAATTCTGGGCGCAGGTGCTGCCGGGCATCGTGGTGCATGACGACATGGCCGTGCGTGACGCCGGCTATATCGGCTGGGCGATCCGCAAGCAGAGTCCGAAACTCCAGCAGGCCATCACCGACTTCTACGTTGGCTACGTGAAAAAGCAGAGCGTGGCGGAAGTGCGTCTGCAGCAGGAACTGCAGCGCGTCAAGCAGATCACCAGCAATACGGAGGACGCCGAACTGAAGCGCTTCACGCAAACGGTCGGTCTCTTCGAGAAGTACGGCGCGCAATATCGCTTCGATCCATTGATGCTTGCCGCGCAAGGGTTCCAGGAATCGCAGCTCGATCAGAGCGCCCGCAGCCACGTTGGCGCGATCGGCATCATGCAGCTCATGCCGGCGACCGGCAAGGAGCTGGCCGTCGGTGACATCCGCGTGACAGAATCGAACATCCACGCCGGCGCGAAATACCTGGACCTCCTGATGTCCCGCTACTTCCCGGATGCGCACTTTTCCGACTCGGACCGCGCCCTGTTCGCGTTTGCGAGCTACAACGCGGGTCCGGCCAGGATCGCGAAGATGCGCAAGGAGGCGGCCGCCCGAGGGCTCTCGCCCGACAAGTGGTTCAACAACGTCGAGATCGTGGTCGGCGAGAAGATCGGGATCGAGACGACCACTTACGTGCGCAATATCTACAAGTACTACGCCGCCTACCGGCTCGTACAACAAGCGCAGGCGGCACGCGAACGCGCCATCGGGCAGGCGCGCAAGCAGGGCTGAGGCAGACTTACGCGTCAGGCGTCCAGCACCGCGAGATGAATCTCGCGACTTCATCCAGCGCATACCGCGCACTCGACAGCTCGTGCGTGGATCGCTGGAACACGTGGTGCAGTCCTTCGTAGATTTCCAGTTGCACCGCTGCGCCCTGCTCCGCTGCAGCCGCCGCGTAACGTCGCGCGTCGTCGAATAGCAACTCGTCCGTGCCCACCTGGAGCGCGATGGGCGGCAGGCGCCCGGGAATGGCATGCAGCGGCGACGCGCGTCCATCCGTGGGATCGCCAGCCCCAAGATACGCTGCGGCGGCATTGGCGAGCACCGGCCGCGTCAGAACGGCATCCCGGGTCGCATCGCTCTTGAACGACGGCCCTGTCAACGCCAGATCGACCCACGGCGAGAAAGCGGCCACGCTCGCAATGTTCAACGTGCGCGGTTCCTCCACACCCAGAGCCGCCAGTGCAAGGGCGCCGCCCGCGGAGTCGCCGACCAGCGAGACTTCGCGTATGCCGCCGTTCGCCAGCCATCGCAGGGCGGCGAGCACGGCATCGTGCGCCGCGGGAAACGGATGCTCGGGCGCAAGCGGATAGTCGAGCACGAAGGTATCGACACCGGCGCGCACCGCGATCTGGCTCGCGAAACCGCGATAGCCCGATGCAGAGCCGAGCACAAAGGCCCCGCCGTGCAGGAACAGGATCGCGCGATGGGCAGGCGCGGCGCGCGGCCGAATCCACCACCCTGTTGCGTCCGCGTTCGCGATGCTCTCCATGCCGACGCCGTCCGCGACCGGCGTCTGCGCGGTCATGGCGTCGTACGCCTCGCGCATCGTTCCTTCGAATTCGTCGAAAAGCCGCTGCGTGCGCTCGATCGAGGCCCTCGCCGCCTCGCGGTCGTCTTCGCTCAGGCTGTGCCGCACTTCGGTCAGGTTTGTGCGTTGTCCGATGCTCATCATGGCTCCTTCGTTGCGTGAATGCGTTGTCGATGGGCATGACGATATCGATTCCACTTATGGCATGGAAGACGGTCAGATGGAATAGAATCCATTCCAGTCAGGAAGTTTTGGGGAAGGGAAAATGGACCGGCTCGACGCGCTCAAACTTTTCATTCGCATCGTCGAAAGCGGGAGTTTCGCCGCGGCGGCCCGCGACATCGGCGTGGGTCAACCTGCGGTCAGCAAGCAGATCGCGTCGCTCGAGCGTCATCTCGGCGCTCAACTGGTGCGGCGCACGTCGCGCAGCATGACGCTCACCGAGACCGGTCAAACGGTCTATGAAGCGGGCTTGCGCATCATTGGCGACTTCGCCGATCTCGAGTCCTCCGTCGGGCACGGCCAGCTCTCTCCGAGCGGGCTGATCCGCGTCACCGTGCCACCGGTCTTTGGCCGGCTGTATGTCGTGCCGCACCTGCCGGTGTTTTTCTCCCGCTATCCGCAGGTGTACGTGGACCTTTCCGCAACGGAGCGAGTCGTCAATCTCGTCGAGGAAGGTTTCGATCTTTCGGTCAAAAGCGGACCGCTTGCCGATTCCTCAATGATTTCGAGGCATCTGGCCTCGAGTCCGGTCGTTGTCGTCGCGACAGCGCAATACCTCGAAAAGCATGGGCGCCCGGAACGGCCACAAGAGATCGAACGGCATGCCTGTGTGGTTTTCGCGCCCCTGCACGAGCCGCGGGCATGGCGTTTCGGCAACGTCGAAGGGCCGGGCCTGCAGGTTCCGTCCGGCAATTTCCGCACCGGCGACGCGGAGCAGATTCGCGCTGCCGTTCTGGCCCATATGGGCCTGGTTCAGGCGCCGGCCTGGCTCTTCGCAGCGGAGATGGCGAGCGGCGAGGTCGTCAGCGTGCTGGAGGATTTCGCGCCGCCGCCGTTGCCCGTCCACGGCGTGCATCCATCGGGCAGGCGGCTGCCGAACAAGACTCGCGTGTTTCTCGACTTCGTCGCCGAAATCCTCGCGGCTGCTCCGCGGCCGGCTTTCGTTGCGGTCTGATGGCTTTGCGCCTGTGCGGAACGGTGCTTGCTGCGATAAGTGGGTCACTCATCCAGGAGAGCCAAAATGCCCGAGAAGAAAACGATCGAGCGTGCGCGCGCGGACAAGCGCGCAGGCAAATCTGCCAGTACCCAGGCCGGCGAGTTCGTGAAGGAGGAATTCGATCGCGTGCGCGAAGGCAAGCATGGCGTGCGTTCCGCGAAGCAGGCTGTCGCGATCGGCCTCTCGAAGGCGCGGCGCGCCGGTGTGGACCTGAAACCGCCGGCGCCAGGCAAAACCAGCGAAGCGACGCGCAAGAAGGCCGCAAAGGATAGCGCGGCGGGCCGCGGCGAGAAAACGGGCCGCGCGAGCACGGAATCGAAGGCCAAACGCTCGCGCACGACGACGCAAGTGCTCAAGGGCGAGAGCCGGGCGGGCGCATCGCCACAAGCCGCGTCGAAACAGGCGAAGACCGCGGCGGCGCGCCGCCCCGCGGCCAGCCGGTCGGCGGCCGCGAAAAAGGCTGCGCAGACGAAGGGCGCAGCGGGTCGTTCCGCCGCGGCAAAAAAGGCGGCGAAGACACGCGCCGCGCGTGCGCAGCACACCCGCCACTAGCGGTAGCGCGGGGTTATGAGACTATCTTCCTCATCGCCCCGCACGCGCGTGCTGCACAATCGCCGATGTCCTCACCCGCTCTGCTGCTCGAACAGATCCTTCGCGACGCCCCACGCCGCTATCGCTTGCCGCAAGAGCCCGCGGCTTCGGCGCTGCCGCTTCGACACGCCAATCCGGCGACGGCTCTCGCACGCGTCATCGAACAGGCGCGTGAAGCCATCGCACATGGCGGAGCACCCGACGCGACGCTGAAGCCGCGTTTCATCGACGCGCTCGCGGCCATGATCACGGAGGCGATGCACGCCGATTCCGGAGACCGGGCATTTCAGGCGATGGTGCTGCGGCACCGCGCGCCCCACGTACGCGAATTTGCCTCGCTTTCGGCCCAGGCCGATCAGGACCGCCGGCAGATCCATGCTGCGGTCAATGCGATCGCGCATCCAGCCAAACAGCAGCGCGCCCTCGAGGCCTGGCAGCGCGAAGCGCTTGCGCGGCTGCATGCGTCCGCGGCATTGGCGCACCACGAGGCCCATTACGCGGGACTCCATGAAACCGCGCGAGACCTTCTCGCTTCGCCGGAGCTTGCGAAGGGCTCGGCTTTCGAACCCGCGCTGGCCGATCTGCAGAACAGTCCGGCACTGGCGCGCTTGTGCCGGCTCGAAGCCCTGGCGCCCGACCCACTCGTGCAGCAATACGTATCATTGCTGGATGCGTATGGTCCGCGGCCGGGTACGCCGGCGGCCGTGGCGCAAGGCCGGGCGTCGCAGCGACGCGGCGCGGCTGTCGAAGCGCTGGCCATACAAGCCCTCGAATCTCTGGCTCAAAGGCTCAACGCGGCGCAGGAGAACCCGCACGCGTACCGTGTCGTGAGTTCGATGCGCGTCCCGGCCTCGATACCGGGTTCGCACGAGCGCGCCAAAACGGAATGGGACGTGGTCCTGCTCGAGCGGCTGCATGCGAAGACCTTCGATATCGTGCCCGTCTGGAACGTGCGCCTGCTCGTCGAAGCGAAGGCATCCGTCGAATCCGCAACGACCGACCTGCCGCGGCTCATGCGCGGTTTGCGCCTGCTCACGCACGCTGAAGAAAACGTCGTGTATACGTTCGAGACCCAGCAGGGGCCAGTGCGACTGCACGGCGCCTCGCTACGCGCGCAAGGCTTCGACGAGTGCGGCTTGCTGAACGCCGTGCTCTATTGCTGCGACGCGCCCGCCAACGGCGTTTCGCGAATGCTCAACGCCGCGAGCCGTATGCAGCTTTTGTCCGCACCGGCGAGCCTCGAATACGCCAGCGCCCAGTGGGACGGGCGCCATGCGGATCCGGAAATACTGGCTGCTGTCTGGCAGCACCTCACGCAATCGTCGCGCTGGCATGCCGTGCTCGACCAGTATTCGATGCTGCGTCTCGTGCGCGAATTGATGGTGCACCCCGATGACCTGATGGCCACGATTCGCGATGCAACGGGGTGCTCGCCGGGGTGTTCACAGTACACAGCGAACGAACGGCCTTGTTGACGTGCGCGTGCGTGCGTTCGAGAGAGGCGCGCTGACGCCTCAATGCTCCGTGCTTGCGCGCGCCGCCGCGGGGCACGCCGGATCCTTGCCCCAATGCCCGTCGCACACGCGCCAACGGCAAAGCTGATCTTCGAAGAAGCCCTGTTCTCCGCACGCCTTGACTTGCTGCGCGAGCGTGAGCTTGCCAGCCGCCGGCTTCGACGCGTGCGCGGACGCGTCCTTGCCATCGCCCGGCTTGGTGCGGGCAACGAGCACGGCTAGCAGATCGACATCGGAATCGTCCTTCTGGCCGCCTGGCCGCGCATCGTGTCGCTTCTTCGCCAGCGTTTCAGCCTTGGTGCTTCCTGCATGCGCGGCGCTTTTCGCTTCGTGGTGGGCTTCGGCGCCCTTGGCCGGATGCTTGTGATTCGCGTCTACGGACGCGCTCGCCTGCGGCGCCGCACCGCCCGCCGGTGCGCTCGCTCCGGCATCGCGCGCGCCATTGGCCAACGCACGCGAAAGCCGGCCATCGTCGGGTACCGTTGCGGACGCAACGGCGTCAGGTGCGGGCTTCGCGTTGTCGGCAGTTTCGTCGTCGCTCACGATCGTGGCGGCGTGCGAAGCCGACGCCGTATCATGCGCGCTCGCCGCGTTCGCGACGGTTGGCGCTGCCCCTGCAGGGGCAGCTATCGGTGCAACGGCGGTGGCAGCCGCCTGCGTCCCGGCGTTCGCTGGTGCGCTGCGCTCGGCCACGTGCCAGGCGCCGAAACCGGCGGCGCCGATCAGAACCAGCGCCCCGACCAGCATCGGCGTGCGCGAACGCCGACCTGTACCAGGCGGCGCGGCCGGCGGCACGACGCGGCCCTCGAGATTCGCGAGGATGCGCGAGCCGCCCGGTTGTGCGCCCGGGACGCTGGCTGGCGTGTCGGCGAGGAGGCTGGGGGCAGCCTTGGGGGTAGAGTTGTCCGGCGCACTCATTCACTGTCTCGTTGGAATCGTGCTCATTGTGCTCATTGAATTGAGCCTGTTTCACCGCAATAATACGAGGCGGCCCAACTTCGGGCAGCGCTGATTCTAAAATCAAGCATTACAAAAAACAATTGCCACTCCGCGGGTTCGCTTTTGGTCGCCATTGCTCTCGTCGCCTATTTTGCCATTGCCGTACCACTGGCCGCACTCTTGCTGCTGCCCGCCGTACGCGCATCGCTTTTCAGCACGTTATTCGAATTGCATAATTTAATTATGCGTCGCGCTTCAGCAAGCGCCACTCACGCCCGGAGTCAGTTCTTTAAGTCGGCAAAAATTTCTCATTCGAGAATGGCCGATATGAAAAATATACTCATCCGGCGGCGCTTGCTGATTTTCATTACCGCAGGTATTCTTGCGACGCCGCCGCTCATTGCCATTACATTGCGCGGTCATCAGTTATTTCAATACGATGACACGCCCCGGGTGCCGGACGAAAAAATCGCTGCCTTGCTGAACGGCGAGCAGCTGGTTCCACCGCCGCCGCTGCCTCCCGAGGTATTCGCCACGAAGGAGGTCGAGCAGGTGCGGCCCGCGCTGCACGACGCAAGCCGCGACTGGAATCTGCTGGATGCGGATTTCCGCACGCGGCTATTGCTCGTCTACAAGATCATGCGCGAGCAATACGGTTATGAAATGGCACTACTGGAAGGTTACCGCAGCCCCGAGCGGCAAAACAGGCTTGCGCAAATGGGCGGTAATGTGACAAACGCGGCAGCTTTCCAAAGCTATCACCAATATGGGCTCGCGGCCGATAACGCATTTCTGCGTGACGGCAAGCTCGTCATTTCAGAGAAAGATCCCTGGGCGATGCGGGGTTATCAGTTATACGGCCAGGTGGCCGAGCAGGTTGGCCTGACCTGGGGCGGACGCTGGAAATTGATGGACCTGGGCCACGTCGAATATCACAAACCCGGCTTCGTTCTGGGTCGCGCGCCGGCAATTGTTAAATGAGGCGCAGCGGGAAATAAATGGGGAGTTTTATGGGGCGTTCATTCATTCTGCCGGGCGGCAAAACCTCTTGCTGCGTGACGACACCGCACACCACGACAAACAGCACCCAAGGCACCAGGACCTGAACGGCTTATGCAACGCTTCTTCAACGTGTTGACAAACACGCGCACGCTCTCTGTCGTCGGCGTGATCGCGCTCGCGGCCGCATTGTTCATCGCGGCCGATGCACTGCAAATCAGCCCGGTCTGGCCCGCTGCCGTGCTCGGCGCGCTGTTCGCGATCTGGCTCGTGTTCTGGCTCTGGCGCCGCGCGCGCGTGCGGCGCGCGAACCGCAAGCTCGGCGACATGCTGGAGCAGCAGGCGCAGACCGATAACGGAGAGCCCGCACCCGCCCCTGCCAGGCAGGCGGAGCTGGATGTGCTGCGCACGCGGCTCGTCGACGCCGTAAAAACCATCAAGTCCTCGAAGATCGGCCAGCTTTCGGGCGGCTCGGCGCTGTATGAGTTGCCGTGGTACATCGTCATCGGCAATCCTGCAGCCGGCAAGAGCAGCGCCGTGCTGAACTCGGGCTTGCAATTCCCCTTCGCCGACAAGCACGACGCCGTGGTGCACGGCATTGGCGGCACGCGCAACTGCGACTGGTTCTTCACGACCGAAGGCATCCTGCTCGACACAGCGGGCCGCTATTCGGTCCACGAGGAAGACCGCACCGAATGGCTCGGCTTTCTCGGCCTCCTCAAGCGCCATCGTCCGAAAGCGCCGATCAACGGCATCATCGTCACCGCGAGCATCGCGGAACTCACGGGCAACCGCCCCGAGTTCGCCATCAACCTCGCGAAGAATCTGCGCCAGCGCGTGCAGGAACTGACCGAAAAGCTCGAAGTGTTTGCGCCCGTGTACGTGATGTTCACGAAGGCCGACCTGATTACCGGCTTCACCGAATTCTTCAGCAGCAACGACCGCCAGGAGTACGACCGCGTGTGGGGCGCTACCCTGCCCTACGAGCCGGATGAGAAGCGCGATATCGTCGCGCTGTTCGACGAGCGCTTCGAAGAGCTTTACGAAGGCCTCAAGGAAATCAGCATCGCGCAGATGTCGCTCAGCCGCGGCAAGCAGCTCTCGCCTGGGCAACTGAGCTTCCCGCTCGAATTCTCGGCGATCAAGCCGGCGTTGCGCGCGTTCCTCGCTACGCTGTTCGAGAACAACCCTTTCCAGTACAAGCCGATCTTCCGCGGCTTCTATTTCACGAGCGCGCTGCAGGAAGGCGAAACCAGCAGCGCCGCCGCGCAGCGCATTGCCAACCGTTTCGTGCTCTCCGCCGAGGGGCTGCCCAAGCCGCATAGCGCGTTTTCCAAAAACGGCTTCTTCCTGCGGGATCTCTTCTCGAAAGTGATCTTCGCGGACCGGCAAACCGTGAAGCAGTTCGCGAGCCCTGCCAAGACGCGCCTGCGCTACGCCACGTTCTTCGGCTTCGTCGCGGTGCTCGCGCTCGCGCTGGGCGGCTGGACGTGGTCGACCATCGGCAACCAGCAGCTCGTGGCGAACGTGCAGGCCGATCTCGACAATGTCGAGCGCATGCAGCAGAACCGCAACGACCTGCAGTCGCGCCTGCAGGCCATGGACATTCTCGAAGACCGCATCGAGCAACTCGAGCAGTTCCGTCGCGACCGCCCGCTCGCCGTTTCGCTCGGACTCTACCAGGGCGACCGGCTCGAACAGCATCTGCTCGAAGAGTATTACAGCGGCGTACGGCAGATCATGCTGACGCCCGTCTCGCAGAATCTCGCCTCGTTTCTCAAGGACGTGGACGCGCATCCCGAACTGCTCGCGCCGATGTCGCATACGCCCGATTCGGGTGCGATTCCCGTCTCGGCGCACACGGCAATGGCGGGCGGCAGCCAGGGCGGCCTCTATAGCGCCGCCTCGCCCACGAGCGTCGAAGACGCCTACAACGCGCTCAAAACCTACCTGATGCTCTCCGACAAGCGTCACGTCGAGGCCGCGCACCTGACCGACCAGATCGCGCGCTTCTGGCGTGGCTGGCTCGAAACGAATCGCGGCAACATGCCTCGCGACGAGATGATCAAGAGTGCCGAGCGCATGATCACGTTCTACCTCGCGCGCGTCTCCGACGACGACTGGCCGATGATCGACGCGAACCTCGCGCTCGTCGACCAGACGCGAGAAAACCTGCGCCACGTGGTGCGCGGCATGCCGGCGCGTCAGCGCGTGTACGAGGAGATCAAGGCGCGCGCCTCCACGCGTTTCGCGCCCATGACGGTGGCGCGCATCGTCGGCGACACGAATACCTCGCTGATTGCGGGCAGTTACGCGATTTCCGGCACCTTCACGCGCGAGGCGTGGTTCCAGTACGTGCAGCCCGCGATCCGCGACGCCGCAACGAAGGAACTGCAAGCGAAAGACTGGGTGCTCAACACCTCGGCGCAAGACGATCTCACGCTCGAAGGCAGCCCCGAGCAGATCCAGAAGGCGCTGGTGTCGATGTACAAGACCGAGTATGCGCAGAACTGGCAGAAGTTCATGCAGGGCATTGCCGTGCAGGACTTCGGCACGTTCGGCCAGGCCGTCGATGCGATGAATCGCCTGGGCGACCCGCAGGATTCGCCGATCCGCAAGATCCTCGAAACCGCGTACGACCAGACCTCGTGGGATAACCCATCGCTCGCGAGCGTGAGCATCAAGCGCGCGGAAAGCGGCGTGACGGGATGGGTCAGGCAATGGTTCTCGCGCATGTCGGGCAACACTGCCACGGCCAATCTCGACCTCAACGGCAATCCGGTCGAGCCTTCGATGGGTCCGATCGGCCAGGCATTCGCGGGGCTGGGCCGCATGGTCGTGACGCACGATAACGCGTCGCTGCTCGGCGGCTACATGGACTCGCTCTCGAAGGTGCGCACGCGTCTTAACGTCATCAAGAATCAGGGCGACCCGGGACCGGGCGCGCGCCAGCTCATGCAGCAAACGCTGGACGGCAACGGCTCCGAACTTTCCGATTCGCTCAAGTTCGTCGACGAGCAGATGCTCACGGGCTTGACCGACGCGCAGAAGAAGGCGCTGCGCCCGCTGCTCGTGCGCCCGCTCATGCAGGCCTACGCCGTGGTGATCCAGCCTGCGACCGTGGAAGTGAACAAGGTTTGGAATGCGCAGGTGTACCAACCGTTCCAGGCCTCGCTCGCGAACAAGTACCCGTTTGCGGGCAGCGCGAAGATCGAGGCAGGCGCGAGCGAAATCGCCCAGATGTTCGGGCCGGACGGTGCGATTTCGAAGTTCGTCGGCACCACGCTCGGGCCACTCGCCGTGCGCCGCGGCGACACGCTCTCCGCACGCACCTGGGGCGACATGGGCCTCACGCTCACGCCCGACTTCACGACCGGCTTCGCGCGCTGGGTGGCGCCGCTTGCGGGCGGCGCGGCGGGCGCGGGACAAGGCTCGTCCGAGCCGCAGACCGTGTTCCAGATTCTGCCGCAGCCGTCGAGCGGCACGACCGAGTACACGATCGCGATCGACGGCCAGCAACTGCGCTACCGCAACACGCCGCCGCAGTGGACGAACTTCGTCTGGCCCAATCCTCAGGGCGCGCCGGGCGCGACGCTCTCGGCCACCACGTTCGACGGTCGCACGATCCAGTTCGTCAACGAGCCGGGACGTTACGGCCTGGAGAAGCTCATCAACTCGGCACAGCGCACGCGCCATCCGGACGGCACGTTCGACCTGACGTGGACGCAAGGCAGCGTGACCGTATCGGTGAGCATGCGCATCGTCAGCACCTCGCAGCCCACGGCTGCGAGCAGTAACGCGCCGCAGCAGCAAGGTTTGAGCGGCGTGCAACTGCCCTCTTCGATCGCAAGCGTCGGGACAGTGAACAGTGCGGCTGCCAACCCTGCGGCCGGCGCGAGTGCGTCGCCCGCCGCCGTGGCCGCCGTAACAACATCGGCGGCCCCCACCCAGACAGGAGGAACCGCGCAATGACGCAGTCCGTTCAGGCGCAGATCGCGTACTTCGGCAAGATTCCGTCGCGCGGCGACTTCGTCAAGAGTGCTCACAATCCGCAGCTGCTGCAGACACTGGACCGCTGGATCGCACAGGCGATGGAACTGCTCGCCGACGATCCGCGGTGGAAGATCGTCTATGCCGAAGCGCAGCCCATGCACTTCGCGTTTCTCGGCTCGCAGAGCAAACTCGCGATCGCCGGGCACATGGTGGCGAGCCAGGACCAGTCGTCGCGGCGCTTTCCGTTTCTCGCGGCCACCGCGCTCGAAGTCGAGCAGCCGCTCGCCTTTCTCGCGCGCAGCCCGCTCGCCTTCGCGCGGCTGTGGTCGCGTGCCGCGCAGCAGATGCAGCCGCTCCTTGGCACGAGCGAACCGGCGGGCGCGCTGCATGCGCTCGGCGAAACCCAGGTTCCCGTGGATGTGGGCGGCGTGGGCAACCCGCACGACGGCACCTTCAACGACTTCGTCGAACACCAGACGCTCGAAGGCCTCGAGCGGATGCTGCTCGCGAGCGGCCACCCCGTGCGCCTGCGCGGCGCGATGCTCGCGCTCGGCTCGCTGCTGCGACCAGTGATGACGAGCGGCTCCTCGCATCTGGAGCGCGGCCTCACGCTGCCGCTGCCGGTCGACCCGTTCTACCGCAGCCTCGTGGCCGCATTCTGGCTGGAGCTGATCGCGCCGTTCGTTTCGAAGGCGGACTTCGAACTCGCTATCTTCATCGGCACCATCGCGCAGCGCGAGCGGCTCATCGTCGGCTTCAACGGCGCATCGGCCCGGACCCTGCACAGCGTGGTTGATCCGCAAACCTACGCCGCCCACAACATCGATATCGACGATCCCGAATGGATCGACGGTCACGCACAAAGCGACCATGGCATCAGCAAACTCGTCAGCTACCTCGATCAGCCGCAACTGTCGCTGCGTCTTGCGATCGACACGTTCCAGGAAGCGTTCGTTGGGGAGGCTGGGCATGCTCGGCGCGGATAAACAGGCGCGCGTTCCTGTGCGTACGGCGATGGCTGCGGCGCTCGCGGCTGGCGTGTTGGGATTCGCTGGCTCGAACGCGTGGGCCGACGATGCGAGCCCTGCTCGCGTCACGCCCGTGAACAACAGCGGCGCGCAGGTCAGCACGACTGAGCTTCCTGCGGCGAACCCGGCCGCCTCTACGGCTGATACTGTTCCCCGCTCGACCGCCACGTCCACGCCCGCGCCTGTCGATACGGCGCCCGGCCAGGTCGTGGCAGGCGGCAAGGTGCCCGACGAAGCCACGCACGCGGCTGTGCTCGCTCGTCTGCGCGAGACCTATGGCGCGGCGAACGTCGTGGATCAGATTGAAGTGGGCGACGTAGCGACGCCGCCCAACTGGTCGGATAACGTGCAGAAGCTGCTCAACGCGCAGCTCAAGCAGATCCATAAAGGACAACTGAAGATCGACGGCACGCAGATCGACGTGCGCGGCGAGGTGGGCAACGAGGCCACGCGCCAGCAGATCGCGAGCGACATGGCCACCGCGCTCAATCCGACCTATACGATCCGCAATGGGTTGCGCGTGAGCGCGTCCGAACAGGGGCTGCTCGACCAGACGCTCGCAAATCG
Organism: Paraburkholderia sp. BR10872; assembly: GCF_040965835.1. Classification (NCBI taxonomy): domain Bacteria; kingdom Pseudomonadati; phylum Pseudomonadota; class Betaproteobacteria; order Burkholderiales; family Burkholderiaceae; genus Paraburkholderia; species Paraburkholderia sp. BR10872. Next base: position 55,826 of record NZ_JBFRCN010000023.1, on the reverse strand, counting down.
CACTATCGAATTCGAAACGGGCAGTGCGACGCTCACGCCGCAAGGCCGGGCGATTCTTGATCAGATGGCGGCCGTGCTTGCGAAGATGAATACGCGTACTGTGGCGATCATCGGGCATACGGACAATGCGGGCAATCGTGCGTCGAACATTGCGCTGAGCCAGGCGCGTGCCGATGCTGTTAAAGGGTATCTCGTCGGCAAGGGGATCTCGCCGCAACAGATGACGGCGACTGGTGTGGGTCCTGATCAGCCGATTGCTTCGAATGATACGAGTGATGGGCGGGCAAGGAATCGGCGGATTGAGTTTCGGGCGGGGTTGTAGGGGGAATGGCCCTCGGGCCTATCATCACAACCACAGATCACTTCAGGCGGAAAGCGTTCCCGTGGTTTGCGATGCCACAAGCTTCGGCTGGGGTTGACAGTGGCACTGACACAGGTCGCCTTCTAGAGCGACCTGTTTTCCCATTACCGTCAGCGTGTGCGGAGTTCCATCCGACACGATGACACCTTGGGTATTGCAGGTGTGGCACATGACCGGTGCTCCGATATAGGCCATCGGCCTCCCGGAAAACGAAGACCCCTCGATGCCATCCATAACGACGCCGTTTTGATCGGTCTTGTCGTCTTTCAGTATGAATTTGCGAGTCATATTTGCTCCCTGAGATTTTTCTCTGATCCGACTTTAGTGGCGCTCGCCACGAATGTGTCGAGCTTCGATGACTGCTGGATGGCTTCTGGCAAAACCGGCTCACGGCACGTTTTCCAGCTAAGCCAGGCGAACACGGACTGGAGGTTGCCCACGAACTTTGCCTTCCTGACGATCTCCCTTGTCAGTCAAAGGCCGCTGAGTCTTAACCCGGATGTTGCCGTCGAATGCCATCGCGTCAGAGTCTTAGCGTCCCGCCACTTGGGCCGCCACCGTCGAAGACGGTTCACCGGGGAGCGAAGCTCGTTGTACGTCCTCGGGCCACACCGGCTCACGACTAGTCAGTTGCGCAATGTAATGCAATAACACCATCAGGCACATTGGAACCGCGATCACGGTCGTCAGCAGCCAAAGGGCGGCGTTTGCCCTGCGAACGGCCTTGAAATTGGAAAACAACACACTCGCCGATGCCCTCAAGGACGGTCCTTCGGGCAAGTACTCCTTGATAGGTGGAAGCGATTCCGGGCCGTCTTCCATAAACTTTCGAACGAATTCGAAGTTCGCCAGAAGTTGCTCAAGAACGTTCGCCCCCACGCTGACGTCTCCGATCCCCCGTTGACCGTACGTTTGCCAAAACTGAAGGTATTGACGATGGTTTTATTGTCCTCGGCGAGCACGAAACATCTCAGGACGGTTGGCGCACCGCCGAAGAGCGGCGAAGACGTCTGCCGGTCAGTGAAGAAGAAAGCTTTGTCCCAAGGCACGGCAACGACCCCGTTCTTGCCGTTATGGCGGAAGGCATAGACCATCCGGTTTTTCCTGTTAAACCGAATTGTCTTGTGCCGGTAGTTGAAGCAGTCCTTCAGCAAAATGCCGGCACAAAACGCGCATCCTATGGCACACGGCACAACCAGTGTCCAGAAAATCGCGCTGCTATGAGTGAACAACACGAACTGCCAGCCAAAATAGGCAAATCCGGGAAATCCGACGAGAAAGGCTAGGGTTGCCCAACCCACCTGCTGGTATGAGGTATCGCAAATGTCCAAATAGATGTTGTTCATTCGAAAGACCATGTGCTTGTCTTTCGCATCGCTTGCCGCCGGCTTGCGGATATCGAGGCGACGCGCGCACTCCTCCGCCGTCACGGGGCGATTTATGGATACCTTCGTCAGATAGTCGTAGGTCATATAGCCTTCAAGTCGCTGCGAACCCCATCGCCGCCGCTGCGGAAGCTCCAATGCCAACTTGAGGCCAGAATCCAAGAAACGGCAACACTTCCAGGCGACAGAGTCGTCTTTCCGATAAATCGCTTACGCACGATACGCCCGAAAAAGTGGTCACGGCATTTCAATTCAGTTATTCGATCACATCAGGGCTCGATCGACAGTTGGTCGGCTTTGACCCATCGAACCAGATGCTTGCCGGAAGCTGTGACGTAGTCGACATAGGCCCACCCGGCAGGCGACTGCTTCAATACCGTCACCGTATCGTTCTGGACTAGATAGGCGCGGCTCGCGTGGCTATCATCGGGTGCCGTATAGAGCGTTGCATTATGTGCCGACACAGTCGCCGCACGGTGCCGGTCATCCGCGACTGCAGACTCTAACGTATGTGCCGCGCCGTCGTTGGCATTCGACAGTGCGGCGTCTATCAATCGCGCATCGTTGCTCGCGCCTGCGGCATGCAAAGCAGTTGCAATCTTTTGATAGGCCTCGCGATTAATGGACGACAGCGGATCGCACCGCAAGAGATTGTCCGCACCGGAATCGTCGTCGATTACTAATCGTACCGGCTGACCGGCGCTGATGAAGCGCAGCAGCCTGCTCGCCGACGGACGATCGCGCTTCAGCATCACGTTCGTTTGATCCTCCGTTCCCCACTGTGCGGGCTGGCCAGCTTGCCAGCCCGCTCCGCATATCGCACCAGTTTGATCGGCGGTAATACACCCCGTGCGTATCTCAATGACAGGACAGTACTCCCGGCTCAGAACGGACTCCGCTTGCCCCGGCCCAGACGATACCGTCCCCGATTCGACTCGCCCTACAACAACAAATTGGCCGGACGGCGAAATATCGCTCTCGCTCGGCGGTTCAATTGCAGCCCCGCCAGCGTTCGTTTTGCCAGTTCTTGGCAGCAGGCTGAACGTCGCTCCGTTCGGGAAATAAAATACTGCCTGTTGCCAGGACCGCTCGGCCAATGGTGCTTGAGGGTTCGATGCGTTGCCGTAAAGAATGGCTGCCCCACCCGGTAGAGCGAAGCGGAATGTGGACGATGTTTCGGAGGCAAGTGATGGCGTAGCAGCGCCGTTGGTCAGGAGAAAAGCGGTGGCAATCCCCGTGCCGATACGAACAGCATCCAAGCAAACTAAGCTGATTCGAAACTGCAGGTTACTTGTCTTCATAGATTTTGAAGTCTTCTTTCTCAAGATGGCATTCCCAAGGCTTGGACCAGATGCTGATATCTTCCCGGCGCGACCGACTCGCCGTTGACTTGCGCCATAGAGCGCGATGGCCCGTAATCTTGCAGGATACTTGTTTCGTATGCAGACCTGTTCGCCCCCCATTCTGCCGGATTGTGCGACGCCTGCGGATTGTGTTGAAAAAAGCGATCCAACGAAGTTTTCATACTGACTGGTGTTGCACGGGGCCAGTTGACGTCCTGATCCAGCACGGTCGCACGGCCGAGCGCTGACTGAAGATAATCCTTGATCGGATAAGCGTAGCCGCTAGGTGTCTTGTTGATAGCCTGATTGAGCCGATCGACGAAGTCCTTGATTTGCAGCTCTTGGTATAGCGGTGACGACACAGCGTGCGCCATCGACGCGACAGGCGGGCAGTTGACCGGCTTGCCAAAAGTGGAGATGGAGCAATCGCGCCGTAACGCAGTGTAAAGCTCGTCACCAATGATCCGGGCGCCACTCGTAAATGTCGAATGCGCGTACCCCAGCGAAGCATCGCTGCCCGAACCGGTAACGGTCCAGCCGCAATTAGCAAAATACCGTTGGTACTCAGCAGGATGCGCGTCTCGAAACGCAGCGATCTGGGTGGCCAGTTCGCCTTGGCTTGCCGAACCACGGATGGTCTTCTGCATTGCCCCAGCGCTGATGATTGCTACATCGATCGCTTGAACCGTATCCACCTTGCCTTCATTCTGCGACATGGCGCGCAGAATCCTTTCCTCGGTCTCGCTTAGGGTCCCGTTGGTCCGCATCGTCGCCAACGCCGGACAGTTGCCCAGCGAGATCGAACCCGAATGCTGCGGGCCATACCAATACGTATTCGCATCCTTCTTGAAGCGCGTTCCGGTCACCGTTACGCAGCAGCCGCAAGCACAAGCGTCGGGATCGAAGAAATTCCCCACGATCCCCACCGGATGCAAATGATAGACACTCGGTGCCGACACGGGATTCAGTGCCGCCTGGCAAGCATCCCACATCTGCAACAGCTTGATCCGCTCTTTCTCCGTCTTCCAATACGGCAGACCATCATGCATAAAAGAGTCGAGCGCGTCCCATTTGCTCATCGGGCCGCCCCACTCGCTCTCGTATTTCACGACCAAATGATCGATACGACTCGCGCGCCATTTCAGGTCCAATGCAGAGAGCAGACTCCGTCCACCGATCTTGCCTTGCGGGTCGCTCCTTGGCGTCAGAATCTCATCAAGCTTTGCGATCAGCGCATCGCTTTTCGCCGTGTTGAAACTCGCCTCGAACGCGCTCTTTTCGTCTGCAGTTGCGTTGTCGCCTTTCAGGTAAAGGTAACGTTTGTACATATCGGCTGTCGTCAGATTCGACGACAGCAATTCAAATCCGGCCCATGCCCATTTGTTCTGCAGCGAGACATTCGGCTGTCCGGATGCGCAAACGAACCCTTTGACCGTCTTCATACTGGCATCGCCCGCATCGACCTCGTACCACTTGCTCTTCTTGTCGTCCAAATGTTCGGTCAGACCGGCGATATTAACAACGCGCGTGTAGTCGCTGCTTCCAGTGGGCGCCGCCGACAACGACAACGGAAAGGAATTCCATGCGCGTCGTGAGTCTTTGCTTGCCAGCTCACTGCGCAAAATCCAGTAATCCGTTGCGCTGTTGGCGCCAGCCGCCTTGGCCTGCACCTTGGTCCACATGCCCGTCTGTGGTGCGTCTTTCGCAACCGTCACCGCAGTGTTCGCGGGCAACGTAAAATCGCCATCGGTCTTACAGCCGTACAGATTCGCCCCTTTCGACAGCACCAGTTGTGTCTTTGGCTCCTGCGTCAACTGCGCCGCACGCGCGCGGCTGCGCGCTAAAAACGCCTGTAAATCGTCGCCTGCGAACACCTCGACATGCAGCAACGCACGTTGCGGACTCGGCGGCAAAGTCGACGTATGCTCGACATTCTGATATTCACCCAGATAGCCGATCACGTCACCGGCACCAATGCGTACCGGCGTGGGCAGCACATAAACGCTGTCGAGGGCCGCAGGATCGATCTCGCCATCGAGCCACGGGATAAATACCCAGCCATGCGACGCATCCGCCGGCGCCTCCTTTCCGGGCACAAGCGGGACGATGCCACCGGAAACGATGCTGGCAATGCGCCCCCAGTTCTTCGGCGTATGTGCCAGACGTTGAAGTTTAACTTTGCTGCCCGACGGCAAAATTCCAATGTTCTCGCCTACATGGCCATGGTTGTCGCGATGCACATGCGAGCCTTTGATCGGCTCCCCGTCCTTGACGTTCTCTTGCTTATCGGTAGCGCGCTTCTCGTTGACGGTGTAAAGCGGTTCGGCGTTGTAGTAACTCGGCCAGGTCTTTTTGTTCTTGTCCTGTTCCGAATGCTTGTATACCGTGCAAGGCGCCAAATGCATGTATAAGCTGAAAAAGACCAGCGAATCTGCCGGGTCCGTGCTCAACTTGTTCGGTTGGTTGTTCGCGGGCGTCTGCGACGGAGTGCCAGTTGGATGCGACGCATTGTTAGGCGCATTCGGCGCATTCGCCGGCACCGCGGGCAAGGTCAGCCTATGTTTGACCAAGGTGAAGCTTCGCGAATATAGCGCCGTCGATTTGTCTGGATAAGACAAATGCTGGTAGTCGCTATCGAGCCGGTAAGCCACGACCACACCGTCCGCGATACACCGTACGCCGCCGCTGCGGTCCATTGCGCTTTCGCCTGCCGTCGGCGACGCGCCGATCTCATCTAGATGAATCCCGCCATGCCATAGACCGTTCAAGCCCAAAGGGAAGGCGCCATCGCTGCCCTGGAGTGCGGCCAGATAGGCGTCCGGGTCCACTGTTCCTGCCGCATTTTTCTGTGGAAAGGGATAGGCCCATTGCGAGACCGGGGTCAACGTATCGCCATTGTCGGCTGCCATGCTGTTGGTTTCCTGATTATGCTCATAAAAGCACCGTGGGTGCGCAGGGCGTCCTGCTCGCTCCACGAAGCGCTTATCCCGAGAACGAGGTAGAACGCTTTGGTTTGCCGTCCGCCGCTACCCATGACGGGAAGTTCGTGTCCAGGCGCGTCGGTCCCGAGAAATTGTGCGCCGTCCCCTTCACATCGACCGTCCCAGGCGCGTGGATCTGGATATTGCCGTCGGCGATCCGGATATAGGCGCCGCCACTCGTCAGCAAAATTCCCGTCTTTGCCGAGATTGTGACCATATCGGTCGCCGAAATTACCGTCAGCCCTTTCTGCGCCGCCAGTTCGATTGCATCCGACTGCGCTTGCAGCTGCACGGGGCCCTTGCCAGCAAACAATTTGATGCCAGCGTTCTGCGCGAAGAGACTTATTTTCTCCGCCACGCTCGCCACGAGTGACTTCCCGGTGGCAATAAACGTGCTTTTCCCGCTCACTAAATTAGTTTGCTGATCACTCGCCAAATGCACTGACTGCTGCGTCGACAGCGCAATACCAGACGGACTCGCGACCAGCATGACGGGCGACTTGAACGCGTTCGCATTGCCGGTGCCACCTCCAGCCGTTCTACCACCAGACGATGCCCCACCCTGCGCACTGCTCTGTGTCGCATCGGTAAAGGACTTGAGCGCATCGTGCCCGTCACTGAGACTCTCCGCCTGATGCGCCTCACTAGCCTGCGACATCGACTCAACCACGCTCTTGGCGCCCATGAGTTGCTGTCTGGCCTCGCTCACGTCCAGTTGCTGGCTGCCAGCCTGTTTAGGATGCGTCGTGACGTACAGCCCCTGCGAAGCACGCACCGCACCGTACGAATCCGTCTTCAGATCGAATCCTGATCCAAGGTATGAACCGCGCGTATTTCCGCTCTGGTCGATCAGATACCCCAGATGAAGCACACTGTTCCCCGTACTGCTGTACAACCTCGCCCGATTCTGCCCCGTCGCATCGTCGAGCACCATTTCATTAAAGCCGGAACCCGAATACTCCTTCGACCGGTAGCCCGAGAGAATACCGTTGCTGTGCCACTGCGGCTGGACACTCCCGTTGTAGACGCGATGCAGGACGATGGGCCGATCGCAATCTCCGCCCACATACCCGATCAGCACTTCTTCACCGACCCGAGGAACGTGAACGCTCCCGTAACCGCCGCCCGTATCCGACTGCGCGACCCGCACCCAACACGAAGCACCCGCATCTCCGGAATTCTGCCGGTCCCAGATGAACATCACCTTCACCCGGTTCAGTTCGTCCGTGTAGACCTCTTCGCCCTGCGGACCGACGACGATAGCCGTCTCCAGGTGCATTTCTGGCTTCTTGTGCTCGAACGGGCTGCGGTACGGAACCGTCACGCGCTGCGCTTCGACTTCGACCAGATAAAAACCTGCGGAACCGTCTTCCTGGGTAACAGTTTCTCCGGTGTGCCCGGATTTGGCCCTCGCCAGTTCGTTCTGCAAGCTGTGCGGAAAGCTCGCTTCGTGGTCCGAAAGCGGCAGGTTGTTCTCGATGTACCGGCGCACCTTGATTGCCGCGAATTCCCGCTGGCCCGCCGGATCGTGATCGTGCTCCGGGTGACCGGTCAGTTCGAAGCGCAGTCCCGCATCCATACCGCGAACGCCACCCGCCGCATAGAACCGTTTGGCACGCGACTCCCATTCTTCCAGATGAACTCTTGAAAGGTGTTCGCCACGAGTCTGGTCCGAGTATGTATATGCACCGGTATATTCGTAGACCTCAGCTTGCTCGGGCAGATTCCCCTGGTTCGCCATCGTCGGCAGCGTTGTCCCTTTGGGATTGACCGCGGACGACGGCGTCTTGTAGTCGAAAGTGCGCGTCGTGTGCACGGTGCTTTGCAACGTGCGCGAGCCCGACCACTGCGTAAAGGCGTCCGTTTCGCTGCCAGTGCCGGACCGGTAGAACGTAACCGGATTAGGCGACACCTCGTCGAGCGAATGGATGTCGTCGGTCACGACCAACGTATGTGACTTGCCGTCCTTGGCCTGACGCCAGAAGCCGAACAGACCCTCTTCTTCTAACAACCGGTGAACAAAATTCCAGTCGGTTTCGCTCTGGCGACAATACGAGCGTTGCGGCAGCGGCTTGCTCAAGGCGAACTGGAACTGGCCGCGCGCCTGCGGATGCTCGTTGAATACGTCCGTCATGATGGCGTCGGCGCTCTTGTCCTGCCAGTACCGCATGTCGCTGCGGAACCGGAGAAAGTGCATCCATGACGCGTAAGTCAGCTGGTAGCTGGTGAAGCTGCCATCTGCGCCGAGCCTTCGGGCCGTATGAATATAGCCGTTGACCGGAAGATAGGACTTGTCCGCTTGCTGAATCCACAGCGTCATTGGCTGCGCAATGAGCTTCTTGAGTTCGATGTCGCCCGCCGTGGACACCAGATCGAGCGTGCCACTGAAATCGCGCCCCAGCTCCGAACAAAGAACCGCCCTGCGCGGCACGAGCGCACTATCCGGCAAGGCTGGAATATCGGTCTTGATCAGGCGGTCCTGCTGGATCAGACCGCCCTGAATGACCTGAACAAGTTCAGTGAGATTCATGCTCAACTCGCATCATCCGTCTTCACACCCAGCATCTCGCGAATCTGCGCGAGCGTGCCATCGTCTTTCACCACGGTCGAAAGCCACTTGTGCAGCGGCATTTCCGCCCATTCCGCCGCCTTGTCTGCGAGATAGGCAGCAGGACTATGCGGCTCGGTCTCGCGAAAGAAGACAGCAACCGCGCGCAGTTGCGCAACGGCTTCGGCACGGCTCTGTATGCCCGCGTACGCGCGTACCGGCATTCGAATCGGATTCGCCATGGTGTCCTCAACGGGCAAAGGTGTCTTGAAGCTCGGTTCCGCGCGTTCGACAGCCACGGGCGAAGCGGCCGGCTGCACGGCAGGCTCCAAGGCCTCCGCATTCAGGTTCACGCCCACGTCACGCGCGAACCGCTCCGCAAGTCCATACACGCTCTCGTTGGCCTCGCGCGCTTGCCGGAAGCTCGGCGCCGCATCACCGGCTCGCGCCTCGAGCACCATATCGAGCGCAGCGAGAGAGGCTTCGAATGCTTTCAACTGCGTGAGCAACGTTCGATAGAACGAAGCCGGCGTGGCCCGCTTCGAGGCGTCGATCTGCTCCACCGAAGGCTTGCCGCGCGCGATATCGTCTGCGTGATCCGGATCGCGCTTGACGGCCTGCGCGACGTGCATCGCGACATCCCAATCGATCGCGCTGAAAGCCACACCCGACTGCGTGAGCGGCACCGAACGCAGCAATTCCGCCGTGCGGCCCGCAAGCCACGCGACATTGCCGAGGCGGCACTCGGTATCGTCACCTTCCGGTAGCGGATGCACCTGCTCCCAATACTGCTCGACCAGTCCGCTCAGGAGCGCATAGCCCTGCGTGAGCCCCGGCACGCCCTCCTGAATCGCGAGCGCCTCGGTAAGCCACACGGCGAGCCGCAAGTCCTTCGTCTGCGTGCGCAGCAACGCCGTGCAGCGTTCGACGACGAAAGGCCAGTCGGCTTCCTTGATCTCGGTGATCCACTCGCCCTGGTCGAGCGACGGGTCATCGAAGCGGCGTGCATGCTGGATCGCGTCGAAATCCGCCGAAAACAGCAGGTCGGCGCCGCACGGCGACGCTTCATTAATGGGCGCTAGCAGCGCGGTCGTGTCAGTCGACATGGCGTTCTACAGAAGGGCTAAGGCGTCGGGCTTCGAGCGAAGCATGGGGGTCGCGTATCAACGTCATGGTCATTGCACCGCGTACTTGAACTCACCCGCATCATCGGCGCGCACGCTCACGCGCGCGAGCGACGTGCCCTGCGCGATGCGCTCCAGAACCTGCTGTGCGAGTTCCGGCAAGAGCGTGCCGTTCAGAATGTGATCGACGTTGCGCGCGCCCGAATCGACTTCGGTACATCGCGCAAGCACCGCATCGACGAGTGACTCGTCCCATTCGAATGTGGCGCCGTGGTTTGCCTCGACGCGGCGGCGAATGCGCTCGAGCTTCAGCTCGATGATCTCCGCGAGCACGTCGTCGGAAATCGGGTAGTACGGCACGACTTTCATGCGGCCGAGGAAAGCGGGCTTGAACGACTTGTACAGTTGCGGGCGCAGCAACTCTGCCAGCGCTTCAGCGTCAGGCAGTTCTTCAACGGACTTGTTCAGGCAGGCCTGCATGACCGCAGTCGAGCCCACATTCGACGTGAGGATGATGAGCGTATTGCGAAAGTCGATCGCACGGCCTTCGGCGTCGTCCATCGTGCCTTTGTCGAAGACCTGAAAGAACATTTCCAGCACGTCGGGATGGGCCTTTTCCACTTCATCGAGCAGCACGACCGAATACGGGTTCCGGCGCACCGCCTCGGTCAGCACGCCACCCTCGCCATAGCCTACATAGCCGGGCGGCGAGCCCTTCAGGCCCGATACGCTGTGCGCCTCCTGATACTCGCTCATGTTGATGGTGATGAGCTTGCGCTCGCCGCCGTACAGAATGTCGGCCAATGCGAGCGCCGTCTCCGTCTTGCCCACGCCGGACGGTCCCACGAACATGAAGACGCCACGTGGCTTGTTCGGGTCCTCCAGATTCGCGCCCGCCGTGCGCACGCGCTGCGCGATGGCTTCTAGCGCATGATCCTGGCCGATCACGCGCTCGGCCAGCAGCGGATGAAGATTCAGCATGGTCTGGATCTCGTCCTTCACCATGCGGCCCAGCGGAATCCCGGTCCATGACGCGACGATTTCCGCCACCACGTGTGCGTCGACCTGCAGCGGCACCATCGGCGCGTTCTCCTGCAGCGCGTGCAGGCGCGCGATGAGCGGCGGCAACGATTCGCGCGCGGCATCGGCTTCGCGCATTCGTTCGGATGACGTACTGTCTTCGCGCGCCGCGTCGATCTGGCCACGCAGTTTCGTGATCTGCGCCACGAGTTCGCGCTCCTCGGCGTGGCGCGCCTCGCTTTCTGCCAGTTCGCGAGCGGCAGTGTCCCGCGCCTCGCGCAGCGCCACGAGGCGCCCCTCATGCTCGGCGCCATGCACGGTTTCCCGCTCGAGCGAGGCGATCTCCGCTTCGATACGTTCGATGCGCTTCTTGCCGTCATCGATCGCACCAGGCGTCGCGCCCTGCGCGAGCGCCACTCTGGCGCACGCGGTATCGAGCACGCTCACGGCCTTATCGGGCAGTTGCCGCGCGCTGATATACCGGTGGGAAAGCCGCACGGCCTCGGTAATCGCCTCGTCGAGAATGCGCACGTCGAAGTGGCGCTCCATGAGCCCCACCATGCCGCGCAGCATGGCCGCCGCGAGCGTTTCGTCGGGCTCCTCGATCTTGACCACCTGAAAACGCCGCGCCAGTGCCGCATCTTTCTCGAAGTAACGCTTGTACTCGCTCCACGTCGTCGCGGCGATCGTGCGCAGCTCGCCACGCGCGAGCGCGGGCTTGAGCAGGTTCGCCGCATCGTTCTGGCCGGCCTGACCGCCTGCGCCGATGATCGTATGCGCCTCGTCGATGAAGAGCACAATGGGCTGCGCACTCTTCTTGACCTCGTCGATCACGCTTTTCAGACGGTTCTCGAACTCGCCCTTCACGCTCGCGCCGGCCTGCAGCAACCCCATGTCCAGCACGCGCAGCGCAACGCCGCTCAGCGCCTCTGGCACATCGCCCGCGGCGATGCGCAGTGCGAGCCCTTCCACCACGGCCGTCTTGCCCACGCCCGGCTCGCCGGTGAGGATCGGGTTGTTCTGGCGGCGGCGCATCAAGATATCGATCGTCTGGCGGATCTCCGCTTCGCGCCCGATCACCGGGTCGACAAACCCTTCGCGCGCACGCTGGGTCAGGTCAGTCGTGTAGGTGTCGAGAGCGGGCGTTTTCGACGCAGCGACACTTGTTGCGCTTCCGACCTCGCCACCAGCTTCTGCCGCGCCTTCGACAGGCTCGACCTCGACCGAACCGAGCGTCACTTCATCAAAACGATGCTTGAGTTCGCCGACAGGAATCTCAGCGAAACGCGTCGATATGCGCTGCGCGAACTGCGCAAGATCGGGCGCGCTCAAGAGCGCGAGCAGCAGATGACCGGAACGGATGCGCCCGATCTGCGAGTCGAGCGACGCGATCAGCCAGGCCTGCTCGAACAGCGCGATCAGATGCGGGGAGAACACCGGTGTGCGCGTGTTGCCCGTCTTGAGGCGTTGCAGTTCGCGTTCCAGATCCGCACGCAGCGCATGCGCATCGACGCGCGACGCACGCAGCACGCATACGAGGTCGCTGGCCGGTTCCTCGAGCAGCGCGAGGAGCACATGTTCGAGGTCCACTTCGTAGTGCCCGCGCGACAGGCACGCACTGGCCGCACGCTCGGTAGCCAGCCGGCAAGTCGTGTTCAGCTTCGCGATCAGGGTTTTCAGGGGCGTGCTCATGTCGTCCGGTCCGGCCTCGGGTCTCGTGTATTCAATGAATGACGTGCAGTTCGTAGCGTGCGTCGCGGCGCTCGCGGTCGGCTTCGTGCGTGCAAAGGAAAGCATCCCAGCCCAGACGCGCGCCGGCGCCCAGGCGGCTCGGCCCGACTTCCTCGCGGCGCAGCACCAGCAGCACCTCGTATTCGAGCGTCACTCGCGCGAGCAGCGTGAGCATGCGTTCGAGCGCGAGCGCGTGTTCCGCGCCCGGCAGGAAAGCCTCATAGTCGGCCTTCGAAAGCGGCCCGATCACCAGGCGCGCACGCATGTCGCGCTGCCAGACGCGCTCGCCCGCAAGCGCCGTTGCACCGAGCATCACGTTGCGCTGGCCGAGCATGGAAAGCTGGTCGGGCGGCACGTCGTACCACTTGCCCACGAACTGCTCGACCTGCACGGGCACGCCGAAATAGTCGGAGAGCGTCTGGCGCAGATACGCGGCGGAAACCGGCTGATGACGCGCGGCCACCGCATGCCCCGCGATCGCCTCGTCGAAGAGCGCGCCGCCGCCGTCCTGCAGGCTCTCGCGCGACGCGTCGTTGGCCACGCCCGCAAGCGCGAGCAGCAGTGGCAGATAGCGTTCGTCGCGATCGAGTTCGTAGTGCAACGGCAGCCGGTACTTTTTCCACGCCGAATAGAACAGCGCCGTGGCGCGGTTCGAGAACACGTCGAAAAACTCGCGTGCCGCGCGGTCGCGCCGCAATTGCTCGCGCGCGACGATCTGCTCGGTGTAGTTCAGCGGCAGCGCGCCTTGCGCGCCCAGCAGCCCGAAGAACGCGGGCGTGAGATCCACGCGTTCGAGTTCGCCTGCATCGAGCGCCGCCGTGCGCTGGCCGGCATCGGCCAGCGGCGCGCCAGCCGCGTCATAAGACACGGCACCCGCGATCTCGCTGGCAGGAAACGCGAGCGACAGCGTGTTGCGAAAGCCGATACGCTGTGGGAGCACGTCACGCTGCCGCGCGCCGGCCTTGTCGACGAACCAGCGTTCAAGCAGGCGCACCGCCTGGAAAAAACCAAAGCGGTGCGGCTCATCGAGCAGCCGCTCGATTACGCCAGAATCGATTCGCCGCTGCGGGGGCTGCATCGCATGATCTCCTCGCCGGTGCGCCGCGAAACGACGACCAGTTGCACGAAGCTGTTGATGTGCACGTAAAGCCCGAAAAACACGTCGATGACGCGTACGAACGTTCCGAGGCTCGTGCCGACGAAGTGATCCTCATCGACGGTCAGGCGGATTTCGATGCCGCGCACGAAGGTCGCGAACGGCTTGCCGGGCAGCCATTGCACGGCGGCGCGCTGCTCGACGTCGACGATGCCGTCCACGTGCCGCGCCGAAACCGCCGTGCGCCGCAGGTCATAGAGCGCGAGCATTTCCTTGAGCGTGGTGGCGCCGTGGTTCACGAGCGAGACGTGATTGAGCGCGAGATGCGAAATGAGCCGCCAGTGCGTGGCCTGGCGGCGCTCGAAGCGCACGCACGGCGTCGGTCGCATCAGGAGCGCGATGCTGCTCGCCATCGCGCCGCCCTCCAGAAACAGATCGCCGCCTTCGAGCCCGGTCGCGAGCGCAGTGGGCAAATCGCGGTTGGTACAGGTCAGATCGAGGCTCAATGTTTCGTTTTGCTCGGTATCGACTTCGAAGTCGATATCGACGATCGAGATTTCGGTTTCGTAGCCCGGACTCTTTTGCGCGACGGCTTCGTCGCGCCGGGCGAACCAGTAGTGGCCGGCCCGCATCGATTCGCCATGCCGCAGCGAATAAAAAGGCCGGAACTCGACGACCGTTTCTTCGTGTGCGCGTTGCCGCACCAGTTGCACGGAGTCGATCGAATAAACTTCATAGGCGAACGCTCGCCGGCCCTCCGCCACCACCGGATACGAGACCGCCTGATGATCGAGGCGAATCGGCTCGCCGTGCTGCTTGAAGAGGTTCACCACGGGCGTGCAGAAAAGCCGCAGATGATGCGCCGCGAGTGCGTCGAGCAACCGTGCCACGTGCGAGTCGCCGCGCACGTCCTTGAGCACGATATGAAGCGTGAGTCGCTGGCAGCGGCCCGCCGCGGCGGTCATTGCCGCGAGGTCGAAGTCGACGAAATCGAACTTGTCCGGAAACGCAAAATACTCCGTGAGCAAGCGGTACGCAGGGTGCGATTTCGCGGGATAGTCGATCAGCGCGTCAGCCGCGTCGAAGCCGGCTTGCGCGAACGGCAGCGCGGAGAGCGCGCGCCAGCGGCCATTGCGTTCGGGCTCGGCGTAGGCGGCGATCGCGTGCACGAAGAGGCAATCGCCGAGCGCCGCGATGAACGACTGCTCGCCGTGCAGGTAAGTGCGCAGCCCGCCGCTTCTCCACGCAGAGAGGTCGAACTGCGGCGACGTCGACTCGAACGTGATCGACAGGACGCCGGTTGCATTCGGCGGGAGCACGGTCGCGCTCGGTGCGATCGCCGTCGGCACGTAGCGCGCCTCCGAAACGCGGATCGGCGCGAGCGTCACGTCATAGGCGGTGCGAAAGCGGCATTGCACGCCGCGGATCGGCCGGGACTTCAGTTCCGTGCCGCGCTCGATCACGGCCGGCTCGGTGAGATTGCCGAGCGCGCCCGCGGCGCCGAACTGGGCGATCGAGCACGAGGGGAATGGGCGCAAATAATGCGGGTAGAGCACCTCCAGCAGCGCCTCGGTGAACTCCGGGTAGTCGTCGTCGAGTCGCTTGTTGATGCGCGCGCCGAGCAACGCGAACGACTCGATCATCCGCTCGACGTGCGGGTCTTCGCAGTGCTCCCCCGTCATCGCGAGGCGGGCCGCGATCTTCGGGTAGCGCTGGGCGAATTCGCGCGAATAACGCCGCAGGAACGACAATTCGCGCTCGTAATACGGCAACAGCTCTTCCATCGGTACGCTCCCGCCCCCCAAAACTACCTTTGTGTCATGCCATGTCGCGCGCCGCCGGTCGCGGCCGCGTCATGCTTTTGCGCGTGCGCGCGTGACCGAATACTGCAGCGTCGATGGCTGCAGCATCGCGTCGAAACTCACCGGCTCTTGCGCCGGATGCACCACTAACAACGCCTGAATCGCGAAGTACAGTGCGTTGGTCGAGCGCTCGTTCAGTTCGAGCGTCACCGTTACGCGCTGCAAACGCGGCTCGTGCCGCTCGATCGCCTGCTGGATCGACTTGCAGATGAACGCGCGGTCGTAATGACTCGCGAGGCTCAAGCCAGCGAAATCGTTCAGCCCGTAGGTCAGGATCGAACGGCGGCACTCGGGCAACATCGCGAGTTCGTGCTCGGTGAACGCGATGCGCGAATTCAGGATCGACTCCAGATCGCGCGCAACGGTCGCCTTGAGCTCTTCGATCGAGAACTGCCGCAATGCCGCCGGTGCCGGCGAATGCGGATCGTCGTCGAAGAGCTTGTCAAGCAGTCCTGGCTCGAAACGCTTCATCGGTTCAAATAGAGTCGGTCAGCCAGATGAAACCGGCGCAGGCATTGCACGCGATCGCGCGCGCCGCCTGCGCACGCCGCGTCAGACCGCGTAGGTCTTGTCGTTCTTCGTGAGGCTCCATGCGCCTTGCGCATTGCCGCCCTGGTTGCCGCCGATCTTCTGCTGCGTGTACTTCCACTGCACGGCCGCATACTTCAGCGAAAACTGCTCCGTGGGCAGCCCTTCGCCGACCACTTCCGGCGTGATGCTGGAAATGATCACGTATTTGAGCTTGATTTCGAGGTACTTGATGCGGTTACCCTCGCCGTCCGAGCGCATGAAGTCGATCGTGACTTCGTCGAAGGTCGTGCCGCCCGAAGCGTGCTGATAGAGCAGCGGGCTCACCACGTCGATGTCCTTCAGGAAGCGCATGTCGGCATGCTCGCAGCGCTCGACCGTGTGACCGCCCGCCGTCGAGGCCGTTGCCGAACGCGGCTGCAGAATCGAGTGATTCCACGAATCGATTTCGATCCAGCCAGCATGGTCCTTGTCCTGCGACTCGCCCTTGATGGCCGGATTGCCGAATTTTAGATAGATGTCCTTCATAACGCCTCGACTCCCCAGAGTGGTGGTTTACGGTAGTTTGCTAACGCGGGCCCGAGGGCGATGCCCCCGGGTTGCTTCCCGGTGCGATCCGCTGGATAGCGGACCGCTCCTGCTCAACTCAGTTGCGCGCTCGCGCGGTTTTATGCATTCGCCGGCTTCGGCAGATCCGCCACGAGCCGCAGCGAAATCGACAGTTCGTCGAGCTGGAAGTGCGGCCGCAGGAACGCGACCGACCGGTACGAACCCGGCTTGCCCGGAATCTCGCTGACCTGGATCGATGCCTCGCGCAACGGAAACTGCGCCTTTTGTTCCTGCGAGGCGTTGTCGTCGAGCAGCACGTACTGCGAAATCCAGCGGTTCAGGAACACTTCGACGTTCTGCGCGGACGCGAAGCTGCCGATCTTGTCGCGCATCATCGCCTTCAGATAGTGCGCCACGCGCGACACCGAGAAGATGTATTGCAGCTGCGCCGAAAGCACGGCATTCGCGTTCGCGTTGTCGGTACTATATTTTTTGGGCTTCTGCACTGACTGTGCGGCAAAGAACGCGGCGTAGTCCGAGTTCTTGCAATGGACGAGCGGAATGAAGCCGAGGTCGCTCAGTTCCTTTTCGCGCCGGTCGGTGATGGCGATTTCGGTCGGGCATTTCAGCGCGATCTCGCCGTCGTCGGTCTTGAACGTATGCGTGGGCAGGTCTTCCACGAGGCCGCCGCCCTCCACGCCGCGAATCGCCGCGCACCAGCCGAAGTCGTCGAACGCCGCGGTCAAACGCGCCGCAAAGGCCCATGCCGCGTTACACCACAGGTATTTTGCGTGATCCGTGCCGTCCACGTCTTCGACGAAATTGAAGCCTTCCGCCGTCGCGCCGTCCTTCGGATTGAACGGCAGGCGGCCGAGAAAGCGCGGCAGCGTGAGACCCACGTAGCGCGAATCTTCTGCGTCGCGGAACGACTTCCACTTCGTGTATTCGACGGTGTCGAACACCTTGCCGAGATCGCGCGGCTTGCCAAGGTCGGCGAACGACTCGAGGCCGAGCAGTTCCGGCGAGGCCGATGCGACGAACGGCGCATGCGCCGCCGCCGCGACATGCGACATCTGCTCGATGAAATACATGTCTTCGGGCTGGCGCGTCACTTCGTAGTCGCCGATCAGCGCACCGAAGGGCGCGCCGCCGAACGTGCCGAACTCTTCTTCGTAGATCTTCTTGAAGAGCGCGCTCTGGTCGAATTCGACGGCGGTCTTGAAGTCGCGCACGATGTCGCGCTTGGGCGCGTGCAGCGCCTTGATCTTGATGGTCGAGCCGGTATTGCTTTCCTTGCACAGATACTCGAGGCCGCGCCAGGTGCTTTCGAGCCCCTGGAATTCCGGCGCGTGCATCACGGCACTCAGCTGCGCCGAGATCAGGCGGTCGAGTTCGGCCACGCGGGCATCGATCGTCGCGGAAAGATTGCTCGAGACGATCACGGTGCCTTCCAGCACCTGATGCACGAGCTCGCCAATGAGGTCTTTCGCGCGAGCGTGCTCGGATTCGGATTTGGCCACCTTGCTCTTTTCGACGATCTCGTCGAGCAACGAGGGCGCGGCCTTGGCTTCTTCCAGGGCCGGTGCGCGAACTGCGCCAGTCTGCTGATTCATGTCGATTTCCCCTCGCGCTTATTGCTCGTTGCCGTCGCCGGATTCGTTGCGCTCGCCACGATCCGCTTCGCCAGCGCCGCCCGTGTTGCCCGCGAGCGCCTGCAATTGCTGCGTATTGGCCAGCACCTCGCTTAGCAGGTCTTCGAGCTTGTCGTTGCCGGCGAGCTTGTTGCGCAGGTCCGCGAGCTTCGAGCGTGCCTCGAGCAGACGACGCAGCGGCTCGACCTGCGCGACGACTTCGTCGGGATTGAAGTCGGCCATCGAACGGAAGCGCAAGTCCACGGCGAACTTGCCGCCCGCCTCGCTCAAGCGGTTTTCGACCTGGAACGCCGCGCGCGGTTCGATGCCCTTCATGACGTCGTCGAAATTGTCACGGTCGATATTGACGAACTTGCGGTCGCGCAGCCGCGGCTGTTCGACTTCCGACTGACCCGCGAGATCGCCCATCACGCCGACTACGAACGGCAGTTCCTTCACCTCAATCGCGTCGCCGAGTTCGACTTCGTACGTCAACTGGACGCGCGGCGGCCGCACTTTCTGCAAGCGCTTCTGAATACTTTCTTTCTTGGCCATCGAGGGCTCCCGTGTTCGAGTCGTTCAAGACCTGTTGTCAGCAATTCACCGCCGTGCGGTTCAGCGCAGTGCGCTGAACGGATCGGACGCACCACCGCTTGCCGCCGCTTTGGCCGGCGCCGCTTTGGCGGGCGCGGGCGCAGGAGCCGCAGCCGCGGGGGCTGCGGGCGCGGACGGTGCAGCCTCGGCTGTTTCAACGGGCTTCGCCGCCGGCTTCTGCACATGGCGAACGATGCGGCGCTTCTTCAGCGCGGGCTTATCCGCCTGCTCGGGCGGGAACAGCGAATCCTCGCCGAGCGTGTCGCGCAACTGCTTCGCGAGTGCCTGCGCATCGGACTTCGCATCACCCTGTAGCGAGGCATCCTGGCGCAGTTCGCCAAGCGACTGCGTCGCGACGCGCAAACCGGCCACGGCCAGCACGCTCTTCGCGGCGCGGTCGGTCTGATCGCGCTGCAGCGCTTCCTGCGCCGCCACGATGGCTTGTCCATAGTGTTGCTGCTGGAACTGGATCTGCGCGATGCGCGACCACGGTTCTTCGCGCGTGGGATCCGCAGCGGCGAGTTTCTGGTAAAGCGCGATCGCGCGATCCTGATCGCCGCCCTTCGCCGCGGTATCGGCGTCGGCTAGCGCCTTGTTGAATGCGTCTGGCGATGCCGCGAGATTATGGTCCTGCGTAGCGCAGCCCGCGATTACCCCGCATGCCAGCACCACCCCGGAGAGCCTTGAAATGACCCGGTTTATCATTCTTTCACCAGCGTGTAATTATTAATTCGATGGGAGGGAACTAGAGTTTTGCTTTAGCTCTAGCGCGCGGGTATAGTACAGCCCAAATTTTGATAATTCAACTTCTTAATGTAATGCGCCGACACTAAATAGCTTCTTCGACGCGAGGTTTACTGCCACAAGAAATTCACACAGGAAAGAATTTCTCACTCGTGCAATTGAAAACACGAGCGAGCCGGAAAAGTTTGCCGCATCACATAATCAACCGCTTATCGGCGCCACGCGGGGTTAAACGCGTCTTTATGCGGATAGCATTATCCGGATCGCATATCACCACTTAACGGACCCCGGGCATTCACGCCTGGCCAACAAATAATGAATGCGCGTGTTATTCGTTTCGCATCGATCCTCATCGTGGCGGCGCAACTTGCCGGCTGCGCGGCGGCCGTACCGGCGCTCGGCAGTGCGGCGTCGGCCGCTTTGCAACTCGCGGGCATCGGCAAGCCCGACGTGCCGGACAGCCAGAAACCCCCGCGCGACCTCGGTATCACGCTGCTTGCCGCGCAAAACCTCAACGCGGCGACCGACCGCAAGCCGCTTGCGCTCGTCGTGCGGCTATACGTGCTGAAGGACCCTACGTCATTCCAGCAGGCGCCGTTCGATACGTTCACCGACCCCGCAAAAGAAAAGAGCGCGCTGGGCAGCGACTTGCTCGGCGTGCGCGAAGTGACGCTCATTCCGGGCCAGAGATATAACGCCACAGAAAAGGTTTCACGCGAGGCGCAAGCCTTCGGCATCGTCGCGCTATTCCGCGATCCGGCCATGCAGCGCTGGAAGTTCGCCTTCGATCCTGCGAAATCCGAGAAATCCGGCATAATGGTCGGCCTGCATAACTGCGCAATGACCGTCACGAGCGGCACGGTGATCTCGCCGGACCAGGGATTACCGCCGCAGCAGCTGAATCTGCTTTCGTCGGTGACTTGCGGGTGAATAAAGGGCAAAGCACCAGGCAGAGTAACGAGCAAGCGGGATATTTAACAATTTCAGTCCGCCGATCGCCGGCGCGAGCGGCACGGGCCGAATCACGCATATAGCCGATTTAACATGAGTTATTCCTCGAAAGTGCTTTGGGGAGAAGGCCTGTTCCTCAGGCCTCAGCACTTCCAGCGGCAGGACGCCTACCACGAAGCGCGCCTCTTCGAATCGATCCAGGCCATTGCGCCGTACAACTGGGGCGTGCGCACCGCGCGGCTCGACCACGACGCACTGGGCAGCAACATGCTGCGCATGAGCGAACTCGCGCTCGTGTTTCCGGACGGCACGCTCTACAGCGCGCCGCAGGCCGACGACCTGCCGCCGCCCGTGGCGCTCGACACGCTGCCCGAGGGCATCAACGAATTCACGTTCTACCTGGCGCTGCACCAGATGCGCGAAACCGGCACGAACTACGCGCCGGATCGCAACGACGGCTTCGTCACGCGTTACGTGAGCGAGCAGGCGAGCGTAGCCGATCACTACACGGACGCCGCGCAGGCCGACGTGACGTTCCTGAAAACGAACGTCAAGCTGATCGCGCACAGCGAGCCGCGCGATCAGTTGCTCTCGGTGCCCGTCGCACGCGTGCGGCGCACTGCGACTTCGGGATTCGAGGTCGACGAAAGCTTCGTGCCGCCGAGTCTCGCCATCGAAGCGTCGCCGCTCCTGCACCAGCGTCTGCGCCGCCTCATCGACGCGCTGCAGGCCAAGGTCAATGCGCTCTACGGCTTTCATCGCGAGCCGACCAAGAACATCATCGAGTTCCGTTCGGGCGACATCGCCTCGTTCTGGCTGCTGCATACGGCGAGCGGCGCGTTCGCCACGCTCGCACATCTCTATCAGCATGCGGCGCTTCACCCCGAGCGGCTCTTTCACGAGCTGCTGCGCCTCGCGGGCCAGCTCATGACGTTCTCCAAGGGCTACGCGCTGGCCGACCTGCCGGCGTACCGTCACGACGATCCCGGCCCCGGCTTTGCGCGCCTCGATACGATACTGCGCGACCTGCTCGAAACGGTGATCTCCACGCAATACTTCGCCATTGCGCTCGAAGAAGTGCGTCCGTCGTTCCATATCGGCCGGCTCGATTCGGGCAAGATCGACGACAAGACCACCTTCTATCTCGCGGTTTCGGCAGACATGCCCGCCGTCGACCTCGTCGAGGCCGTGCCGGCTCGCTTCAAGGTCGGCGCGCCCGACGACGTCGACAAGCTCGTGCTCTCGGCCATGCCGGGCGTGCGGCTCGTCTACACGCCCCAGGTGCCGCCCGCCATTCCCGTGCGGCCCGGCGCATGCTATTTCGCGTTCGAGGCGCGTAGCGCGCTTTATGAGCGCATGGTGCAGGCGCAGTCGGCCATGGTCTATGCGCCCTCGGGCATCAACGATCTCAAACTCGAACTGATCGCGGTGACGTCATGAGCAACGCCCCTTCCCTTTTCGGCGACGCGGCGCCGCCCGTGAATCACCCCGCGCCTGCCGCGGAGCCCGCTTACCAGGTGCGCTCGCTGCTCGATTTGCTCTACGACGGCTTCTTCATGCTGTTCCTGTTGAAGAACGGCCGCGAGCCCGGCGACGCCAGCGAATTCGGCGCGCGCGTGCAGCAGTTTCTGGGCGATTTCGAGCGCGGCGCGAAAAAACTGAACGTCGCGGCCGAAGACGTGTACGCGGCCAAGTTCGCGTTCTGCGCCGCACTCGACGAATCGGTGCTGGCGTCGTCGTTCCGTATTCGCGCCGAGTGGGAACGCCGCCCCTTGCAGCTCGCGCTCTTTGGCGAGCAACTCGCGGGCGAGAAGTTCTTCCAGTATCTCGAGGAATGTCGCGCACAAGGCGCGCCGCGGCTGCAGTCGCTCGAGGTCTTCCATATGTGCCTGCTGCTCGGATTCCAGGGCAAGTACATTCTCGAGGGGCCGGAAAAGCTCGCCTATCTCACGGCGCGCCTGGGCGACGAGATCGCGCATATCAAGGGCAAGCGCGCGGCCTTCGCGCCGCATTGGCCGCTGCCCGATCAGGTTGCGCACCGCCTCAAACGCGAGGTGCCGCTGTGGGCCATCGGCGCGGTGTTCGCGCTGGTGGGTCTGCTCGCCTGGCTCGGCCTCAGCACCTGGCTGCGCGACAACACGGTGCACATGCTCGCCCCGTATACGCAACTCATCAAGCTCGGGCCGCAATCGGCAAATCTGACGATCTCGCTGCCTTGAGCGTTCGAAAGGGGCGTGGCGTGCGGCCCGCCCCTTTCGCACCCAATCAACGCAAAAAACAAAACCACCGCCGCAGCGGATATTTCGAAGCAACTGCAGAGTAGCCGGATTGACGCATTGTCGATACGAACAACTAAGCAAATCATAATTCGTTGGTTTGCCTGGAATCGTTGCAGATCGACAATCATCGAGCATCGTCAATCCACTACCCTGCTCGTTGCCGAGTCTCCGCTCATGAAGTCGTTCTCCCCGAAAATCCGTCGGCGCTCCGCCGGAACCGTTCTGCTTGCCGCGTGCGCCGCTGCGGTCCTGGTACTCCAGAGCGGTTGCAAGCCGCATGGGGAGCAGGCGCAAGACGCGTCTGTCACGACCCGACAAGCGCCGGCGCAGCAGCAAATCACCTACTTCAAGTACCCCGACAATCCCGCGTTCGACCTGGTCTATCTCGCCGACAAGCTCGGCTACTTCGACAACACGAGCACGCGGCCCAAATATGTCGGCAAGATTTCCGCGCCGCAGATCATTCCGCTCGTGGGCACCGGCGATATCGATTTCGGCACGCGCATGGTGCCGCTCGTCATCTCCGCGATTGCCAGCGGCGCCGATATCAAGGTCATTTCCGCAGGCGGCGAAACGCTGCCCGACGCGCCGCACATGAAGTATTTCGTGCGCAAGGATTCAGGCATTCTCGGTCCGAAGGACTTCGAGGGCAAAACGGTAGCGTTCAACAGCTTCGGCGCGTGCGCGGAGTTCGTGACCAAGAAGTATCTGGCGCAACACGGTGTGAATGTATCGAAGGTGAACTGGCTCGTCGTGCCCGACAATCAGTCCGAGCAGGCGCTCGTCACGAAGAACGTGGATGTCGCGATCATTCATCCGCCCTTTTCCGGCTCGGCGGAGGCCGATCCGCAACTGCGCAAGCTGTGGAGCGACTGGGACGAGGACCACGGCCTTGGCGGCATGGCGCCCTATAGCGTGAACGGCGCATTTGCCCGTGCCCACCCGCAGGCGGTGCGCGACTTCGTCACGGCCATCGCGAAGGCGGGCAACTGGGTCAATGCGCATCCCGACGAAGCGCGCAAGCTGACGGCCGAGCGGCTCGGCATCGACGTTCGGCTCGTGGAGCGGTATGCCTACGTGAAGGACCTCGTGGTCACGGAGCCGCCCATCCAGTACTACATCGATATCCTCGAAACGGCAGGCAAGATTCCGAAGGGCAAGGTCAACGTCAAGGATGTTTACACGAACGACTTCAATCCGTTCGCGAAGCACGAGGCCCAGGCTAGCGCGACGCCCTTGCCGAACGGAACACGCTCGTGAGCATGGCAACTGCGCTACGCGAGAAGATCGTCGCGCGCGATCTCTCCCTCACCTATAGCAACGCGCAAACGGACACGCACCATACGGTCCTCAAACGCTTCGATCTCGCCGTGGAAGGCGAATTCATGGCGCTTTTGGGCCCGAGCGGCTGCGGCAAGTCGACCTTCCTCAACGTGCTCGCCGGCCTCACGCTGCCAACCTCGGGCGATATTCGCGTGGACGGCGACCCCGTGAGCGCCGTGCGGCAAAAGCTCGGCTTCGTGTTTCAGGGCTACGCGCTCTTTCCGTGGCGCACCGTGCGCAAGAACGTGGAAGCGGGACTCGAAATTCGCGGCATGAAACGCGTCGAGCGGCGCAGCGAGGCCGAACGCTTCTTGCGCCTCGTGGGCCTGCTGGAATTCGCGAATCACTATCCGCATCAGCTTTCCGGCGGCATGCGCCAGCGCGTGGCCATCGCGCGTGCGCTCGCTTATGGCCCCGAGATCCTGCTGATGGACGAGCCGTTCGGCGCGCTCGACGCACAGACGCGCGAATTGCTTCAGCAGGAACTGCTCGCGATCTGGGAGCAAAGCGCCACGACCGTCGTGTTCGTCACGCACAGCATCGACGAGGCGATCTTTCTCTCCGATCGCATCGCCATTCTTGGGCGCGGCCCCGGACGCGTGAAAGAGATCATCGACGTCGACCTGCCGCGCCCGCGCGACGCCGCGCTGCGTCACTCGGCGGCGTTCGTCGCGCTGCGTCAGCGCGCATGGGCGAGCCTCAGCACGGAACTCGACACGCGACTCGACGCACAGCCGCAAACCCATGCATTGACGGGAGCCGATCATGTCCGATTCGATGTCTGACTCGATGTCCAACCCGGGCGCGGTCCGCGAATCCTCGCACAGCGTTCAGCGCGCGCACACAGCTTCATCTTTCGCGCGCCTTTACGTAGGCGTGGAGCGCTCCCTCGCGCTCGCCGCCTTCCTCCTGTTGTGGGAGTTGCTGCCCCGGCTCGGCGTGGTCAACGCGGCTTACCTGAGCCCGCCTTCACAAGTCGCCCTCGCCATCGCGCGGCTCTTCGAAAACGGCGACGCGTGGACCCATATCGGTGCGAGCGCCGTGCGCTCCATCAGCGGTTTGCTGCTTGCCGTGGCCGGTGGCATTGCATGCGGCTTCCTGCTGGGATGGTTCAAGCGCGTCGAACGCGTCGTCGATCCTGTCTTTCAACTGCTGCGGCAGGTGTCGGCGTTTGCGCTCTTTCCCGTTTTCATGTTGTTTCTCGGCATCGGCGAGTCGTCGAAGATCGCCATTGTCGTGTGGGCCGCGTTCTGGCCGGTGCTGCTCAACACCATTGCGGGCGTGAAACAGGTCGAGCGCGTGCTGATCGACTGCGCGCGCTCGATGGGCGCCTCGCAGCGCTTTATCGCGACGAAGGTCGTGCTGCCGGCTGCGTTGCCGCAGATCCTCACAGGCGTGCGTCTGGCGGGCGCCTACAGCATTACGGCGCTGGTGGCGGCAGAAATGATCGGGGCACGTTCGGGGCTCGGCTTCTATACGCTCAATTCGCAGGAGACGTTTCAGATTCCCGATATGTACGCAGGCATCGTGCTGCTCGCCATATTTGGACTGCTGATCAATCAGGGCCTGTCGATACTCGAACGGCAACTGCTGCGCTGGCGCGTCGGACTCGCGCAGAATGGCTAGGAACGCTGAGCTCGACGCTTCGGCAATTCCGCGGCGCCTGCGCTGGCCCGCCACCGCGCTAACGGCCACGTTCGCAGCGCTCGCATTACTCGCGCTGCTCGCGTGGGCGCTGAACCGCGAGTTGCCACGCGCCCTTGCCGAAAGCGACCTGCCTTTCGCAGCCGCGGCAGCACGCGGCGTGCTGATCGTGGCGGTGCCCCCGCGCCCCGCGCCTGCGCTTTATGTCGGCAAGGTCGACCGCGCGCTGCGCTCGCCCGACCCGTTCGCGGCGGCGCTCGCTTCGGACCTCGCTCGCCGCGCAGGGCTGCCTGTGCAGTTCCTGCTGGCCCAACCGGCCGCCGCGCGTGCCGCGCTGCAGGCGGGCAAAGCCGATGCCGCCATTGCCGGCCTGGACTTCTCGCCCGACGCGCGGGTCGCGTTCGCACCGGCTTCGTATTCGAGCGGCCGTGGCATGGCGCTCGTGCTGGATCATGGCAACGTGCGGACATGGCGAGACCTGAGCGGCCGCGCGATTTGCGCATCGCAAGGCAACCCTTATGCACGGCGCGCAGCGCGCGAGTACCACGCGAACCTGCGCGGATTCGACCGGTCGCTCGATGCGCTGCTGGCGTTCCAGGCGGGCGATTGCGCCGCCCTTGTCGACGACGAATTCGTGATCGAGGCGCTGCTCAAGCAGGCGGACTGGTCCTACTATCGCCCGCTACCCGGAACCATCGCTGCGCAGGCGGCGTTCATCGCCACGCGCGCGGGCGACGCGGCAAGCGCGGTCTTTGTCGGCAATACGGTGGCGCAGTGGCAACGCAGCCGCTGGCTGGCGACCGTGCGCAAAGATCAGGCAATCAGCCTCGCGTTCGACATGTTCAACGCGGAAAACGACCTGTATTGCCACTAGCTGCGCTGCCTGAGTTCTGCCACGCGCAGCTGGCAGCTTTTCAACAGGCACGCCTTGTGGCCGCACGCATTGCGCGAGTTTCGAATCCATGCCCTTGCTCTGCCCTTAGCCGGTAACGAAAGCGGCGCTCGCGCAAAGCTTCAGTAGATATTGAACTCCATGGCGCGCAAGACGCCAGGCAGCACGAGTAGCGCAGCCGATAGCCACGCACGCGCGAGGCGGTGCAGAGTCGTCGAATCCTGGGCGTTACGCACACACGCCTCTAAACGGAACCCGGTCTAGAACCCGCGCCTCAGGTTCCGGTCGCGCATTGGGTCGGGCGTCTTCTGCGTGAGCCGCAAGATGCCCTGATCGTCGAAGTAGAAGTGAAACATCATGTAGTCGATGTTGTTCGCGATGTAGCGGTAGGACCAGACTTCCCGCTGCATGCGCGAAAAGTAGGCCGTCTCCGCGGGCCGGCCGAAATTGATCAGGACATCGTTGCGTGTCCACTCGTTGACTTTCGCCCGATAGAACTCGCTCTCCTGCATGACCTGACGCACACTCACGACCTTGCCGCTCGCGTCGATGTCGGCGACGGTGTTCGTCGACCCCATCGGCTGGGTCGGCCACATGAGACGTTTGCCGCCGTCCGGCAGGTTATAGGTTTCGCGCGGCGGCCCGAGACGCGCGATCAACGCAGACTGGTCGCTGCCCGGTTCGATGCTTTGCCACGGCTGGGCGCAACCGGCCGCGAGCAGCACCGCGGCGGCGAGCCACGCGCGCTTCACGAAATTGGACAGAGACCCCATTCACGCACCCCTGAGTAGCGAATCTGGCGAGCAACACACGCAGATCATGGCGGCCGTGGCGGATGCGGACAATCAGACCTTGGTCCTACCGGCAAAAGCCGGCGCTCCGCGGAGGCCGGCCACGGCGTGTGCAATACTGGTGCAGCATGGTTGCACGCCCCGAACGGGTTGCCAGCGGCGTTTACACGCGACCTCTGCTTTCGGGGCGATCGCGTGGAAGCGATCTGGCCAGTCGACGCACGCGGTCTTTCCCGATGACGCTCCGATGCCGCAACGATCGCTGCGGCATCCGCTTTTACGTCAAGCGCCCACAAATCTGAAAACCGACACCGCCTGCTGCAACTGCGCCGCCTGATCGGCCATCGAGCTTGCCGTGGCAGCCGCCTGCTCGACCAAGGCCGCGTTTTGCTGCGTGACCTGGTCCATTTGCGCGACCGCGCGAATGTCGGCGACGATGCCGGTTAGCTGCGCACGCATCTCGCCGAGCGCGTACAGCAAGCTGCTCGTATCGCCAGCATGCGTTGCTATGGATACCGAAAGATCGTCAGCCGCGATACGGCCCGCGATTTCCATGGCGTGAGCCGGCTCGCAGCCCAGCTGGCGCGAAAGCCGCTGCGAAATCAACCACGCCAGCAATGCGCCTGTCGCGACCGCACCGAGCAGCATCGCCACGATGAGGGTGCGCATGTGCTGGAATTGCACCGTGGCTTCGGTCTGCGCACTCTTGGCCTCGCGTTGCAGCGAATCGATCAGCGCGGCGACGCTGTCTCCCAACGCGACACTCGCCGCAATGGCGCGGCGTACGAGTTCGGCGTTGTCCACACCTGCCGGCACGGGCGCGAAACCGATCTGCTGATGCATGCTGTCAGCAGCTTTTTGAACACCGTCATGCGATCGAGCCATCTCATGGCTGTCCCCTTATTCGATTCCGTTTTATATGTATCACGGCGAGCGAAAGCCTCGACGCAAGCGCGCCAAGCTTGATGCAATCCCCCCACCAAGGGCAGGAGGGCAACGGATATAGGGAGAATCAGCCAGCGCTTCTAGCGGTGTCAGCGGAGTTCTGCTAACCCGCCGCGCGCGCCGCATTTCGAGGGGGACGTGACATCCATGACGCCGAGAGCCCTCAGTTTCCAGCCTGCTGCGCGCTGGCCGGTAC
This sequence comes from Paraburkholderia sp. BR10872, assembly GCF_040965835.1. NCBI lineage: Bacteria > Pseudomonadati > Pseudomonadota > Betaproteobacteria > Burkholderiales > Burkholderiaceae > Paraburkholderia > Paraburkholderia sp. BR10872. Next base: position 27,308 of record NZ_JBFRCN010000023.1, on the reverse strand, counting down.
GAGCTTCAGCGTATGCACCAGTGCGCCCGGCAGGAACGGCGCCGCGTCGCCATGCACCCACGTTTCATGCCCCGCGAGGAAATACGGCGACATGGGATTGCCCGATTGCCCGCCCGGCATCTCGAAGATGCCGTCCTGTTCGCGCCCCGGCGACACCGCGAAACGCTCGGACGCGCCGAATGCCCGGGCCTGCACGCGCGGCATGTTGATGTCGCCCGGGAGCGGGTCGTGCGGCGCGCTGAGCCAGCCGCGAACCCACGGCAGCCATGCCGGCACCATGCGCGCGAACGGATGCGCAATGGTCGAGCGGTTGCGCTCGCCCCAGCGCGCCTCTTCGAGCGTGGTGCCCTTGGGCAACCGGGCGATCGTGCGATCGATGCGGTCCAGCATGAACGCGCGCCAGTCCGCGAAGCCTCCCGGTATCCACGCGCGATGGTCGGCCAGCGTCTCCATCGTCGCTTCGTAACGCGAGTTCGCCGCGCGATAGCTGAGGTCCGGCGCAATCGCGGCCATCTGCTTGTCAAGTACCCCGAACCATGCTTCGTAGAGCGAGTCGTAGAACGCGCGCACCAGCCGGTAGCCGACAGCATTCACATCGGCGCGGCCATCCCACGCCTGAACGAGGCGCTGGAATTCGGCGCGTTGAGGATGGCCGTCGAGCGCGCGTGTATCGAGCGCGTCGAGCGCAACGCGTCGCCAGTACTCGATCCAGAACGCGCGATCGTCGGTCTGCACCGCGAGCATGTCGCGCTCGCCCGCGTGCGGCAGCGCGAGGAGGTCGTTGCGAATCTGCGTGGCGCGCGCGCCGAGATCGGTGCCGGCGTCGCCGATCTGCGCCACTTCCTCCAGCGGCAGGGTACGGTTATTCGCGGTCCAGATGCGGCCGGCCGGCGGATCGACGCGCACGGGATACGCATCGGGCGTCCGATACCCTTGCCAGCCGGCGTACGTCCCTGAGAGGTACGGCATGCTCGCGAGCGCGGCCGCTTGACCGTCCACTTCAGCGTCCGCATTAGCATCCGCGAAGCGCGGCAGCGGCCCGGCGAGCGTCCAGCCGATATGGCCTTGCGCGTCGGCCACCATGAAGTTCTGCGTCGGCATGCCGAAGGTCTGCGCGGCATGCAACGCGTCGGCGACGTTCGTGATGCCTTCGAGCCGCATGAAGTTCATGTTGGTCGCCTGCGGATCCTGCGCGACCCAATGCAATGCATACGCGCGCTCGCCGGCCACAATCTGTGGCCCCCAGCGCGTTTGTACGACCGGCAGATCGACGCTCGCGCCGCCGTTCACGTCGAGCCGCTCGTGGATCACCTGCGCGCGCTCCCATCCGCCGTTCGGGACGCGGTAGCGCAGTGGATCGGCCGGATCGCGTTGAAGTTCGACCAGATCGACGAAGAGCCCATAGCTGTTCGTGAAGCCCCAGGCGATATGGCCGTTGCTGCCGGCCACGACGAACGGTGTACCCGGCAAGCTGACGCCCGTGATGCGCCGCTCGCCGCCTTCGGGCGCAGGATAGACGAGCGAGATCCGGTACCAGATGTTCGGCAACGACAGGCCGAGGTGCATGTCGCTCGCGAGCAGCGCGCCGCCGTGTGCGCTGTGCGCGCCGTCGACCGCGAAACCGTTGCTGCCGACCATCGAATCGACCGCGCTCCCGCCGCCCGCGAAGCCGCTCACGAAACCAGGCAGGCCGGCGACAAGTACGTTGGCTTCCGGTTCCGCATCGACGGCGGACCGCGTTGACGGGAGCCATGACGGCGGCGCGGCGGGCAGCGCCGCCGGCGGCTGCGCCAATGGGCGCTGCCCGTCGAGCGGGGCGTCCCAGTGGCTCGTCTCAGGCAGCAGGAACGCAAGCAGATCGGCCGGCACGCGCTCGCGCAACGCCGCGCGAGAGAGTACGCGCCTCACCTGGTCATACTGAAGATCGAAGTACATCGCGTACACCGCGAGCACTGTGTCTTCGGGACGCCACGGCGCCGGTTGCGCGCGCAACAGCCAGTATTCGAACGGCCGCGCGCGAAGCGAACGCAGGCCGTCGTTGACACCCGCCGTGTAGCGCTCGATCAGCTCCCGCTGGTCGGCGGAGAGCGCGGCGAGCGCCGCCTGCGCGTGCTCGCGAAAGCGCAAGGGCCGGTCGCGTCGGTCCAGCGGCAGCGCCGCCGGGCCGATGAGTGCCGCCATTTCGCCAGCGGCGACCCGGCGCAGCAAATCCATCTGGAAGAAGCGGTCCTGCGCGTGAAGGAAACCGCTCGCATACGCAACGTCGCCACGCGTGTCGCCCTGCACCGTCGGCACGCCGAGCGCGTCGCGCCCGATCGTTACCGGTGCGGAGAGCGGCACGGCACGCGTGCCGTCCAGCTGTGGCAAGCTGCCGCGCAATGCCAGCCAGCCCGCCAGCACCATGGCAGCCAGGACGATGACGACGGCACACAGCAAAATCAGCGGCCACGCACGGCGCCGCTTTGGCGGGAAAGGACTCGAACGGGTCATGGAGGAGCACGCAGGTCGTTGTGTTCAGCGCTTCCAGGCGCGGCGACCGGATCGGCCGGACGCCGTACGACCATAGCATGACCCTGTGGCAACAACACGCAGGGAGAGCGACGCGGCCTTCTACCTCTTCACCGCCCTTCCTGGGCGCGACAGTCTGCCATCTGCCACCGTGCCGCGGAAAGAACACAATCTCGATATTGCGTTCCGTCCGAGATCGCGCGGGGGCGACATCATGGCAAAGAAGTTTCCGATTCACCCGCTGCGCCCCGAGCGCCTGTGCTGGGGCTGCGACCACTACTGCCCGGCCAACGACATGCGATGCGGCAACGGCCAGAGCCGCACGCAGCATCCGGCCGAACTGCTCGGCGACGACTGGCTCGAACAGGGCAACTGGGGTATCGAAGTCGACGCGTCCGGCAAAAGCGTCACGCCTTAACGCGCGAAATCAACCGCGCAATCAGATATGAATGCCGCCAGCCACCTCGATGCGTTGCGCGTTCACCCAGCCAAAGTCATCCGATAGTAGACCGGCAATCACGGGCCCCACGTCCGTCGGTAATCCCACGCGGCCCAGCGCGGTATGTTCCGCCACTGCCTTGTTGACCTCAGGATTGTCCCGCACGATGCCGCCGCTGAAGTCGGTGGCAATGGCGCCCGGTGCCACGACGTTGACCGCAATCCTGCGCGGCGCGAGTTCGAGCGCCATATAGCGCGTGAGCGCTTCGACAGCCGCCTTCATCGGGCCATAAATCGAGCGGCCCGGGTACGCGAAGCGCGCAAGGCCCGAGGAGATGTTCACAATCCGGCCGCCGTCATGAATGAGCGGCAGCAGCTTTTGCGTCAGCAGGAACGGCCCCTTGAAATGCACCGCGAACTGCGCGTCGAGCTCCGCTTCGGTGCCCGCTGCGAGCGTGGCCGTCGATGAGATACCGGCGTTGTTCACCAGATAATCGAAGCCCGTTGCATTGAGCGTCCCAAGCGCCTCTCGCAGGCGCGCGACGAAGTCGTCGAACGCGCCCGAATTCGCGATATTCAACTGCAGGGCAATCGCCCGGCCGCCCGCTTGCGCGATCTCGGCAGAGACCTTCTCCGCCTCGTCTCGATTGGTGTTGTAGGTGAAAACCGTATGGACGCCGCGGCTTGCCAGCCGCAGCACCGTGTCGCGACCGATCCCTCGGCTGCCTCCGGTGACGACCGCGATTTTCGGGCCCGACTGACTGCCGTTGTTCGTTGCCATTTGGCACCTCTCGCTGGGTTGGATAGCGTCGATTCTGCGCCTGACGCGACCGGCGAGTGAATACCCGAATCTCCCCGATTCTTGCCTAATCCTGCTTCGCTGACTAAGATGGACCGTCGCGCACTTTCCGTCGCGCGTTTCTTATCCAGCCCCCATGACAAACGATCTGGCCGCCGCCCTGCTGCGCTACACGCAAACACCGCCGGGCACGAGCCCATACAGCACCGCTGTCGACGGACTGCTCATCCTGCGCTCCGACCATCCCGCGCCGCCCACGTTTCGCTCGGCGCGGCCGGCTTTGTGCATCGTCGCCCAAGGCGCCAAATGGGCCAGTTTTGGCGGGGAACAACTGGAGTATCGCGCCGGTCAAGCGCTCGTGGTCGGCGTGGAAACGCCGTCGCGGGGCCGCGTGTTCGAGGCGAGCCCGGACAAGCCTTGCCTGGTTCTGATTCTCGAGCTGGACCTGGCCATGTTGCGCGCCGTGGCAAAGGAGATATCGCCTGCACCCGTGCCGGCGGCGGACGCAAGCCGCGGCGTGTTCGTCGCGAACTTCGACGGCCCCCTCGCCGATTGCGCGCTGCGCGCCGTGCGCCTGCTGGACACGCCGGACGCCATCGGCATGCTGTATCCCATGCTGATGCGCGAGATCTGCTACTGGTTGCTAAGCGGTCCGAACGGTTCGGAAATCGCGAGGCTGGCGTCGACCGAAAGCCCTTCTCACAGCCTGCTGCGCGCGGTGGAAAACTTGCGTGTGCGGTTTGCCGAACCCGTGCGGGTGGAAGACCTGGCGGCAGTCGCCCAGCTCAGCGCTTCGGCGTTCCACCGGCAGTTCAAGGCGCTGACCGGGCTACCGCCCCTTCAGTACCAGAAGCAGCTGCGGCTGCTGGAAGCGCGCAGACTGCTGCTTTCGCTGTCGATGAGCGTACAGGCCGCCGCCTTCGAAGTGGGATACGAGAGCGCCTCGCAGTTCAGCCGCGAATACACGCGAATGTTCGGAGCGCCACCGAAAAAAGACTCGACTCAAGCGAAGGCACTGCGCGAGGCCGCGTAGCACGCTCCGCTGACACGCAGCGCGAGAGCGGTGCATCCGCTCTCGCGCCGTGCACACGTCACGCTGGACGCGTCACATCACTTGCCATACACGTCGAAGTCGAAGTACTTCTTCTCGATCTTCTTGTACGTACCGTCCTTGATGATGCTGGCGATCGCGCCGTCGATCTTCGTCTTGAGCGCGGCGTCTTCCTTGCGCAGGCCGATGCCGGCGCCGTTGCCGAGCGTTGCCGGATCGTCGAGGTCGCCGCCCGCGAAGCTGTAGCCCTTGCCGCGCGGCGTCTTCAGGAAGCCCACGTCGGCCTGCACGGCGTCTTGCAGCGCGGCGTCCACGCGGCCGGCCAGCAGGTCCTGATAAACCTGGTCCTGGTTCTGGTAAGGCACGACCTCAACGCCTGCCGTTGCCCAATGCGCCTTTGCGTAGGCCTCCTGAATCGTGCCCTGCTCCACGCCCACGCGCTTACCCTTGAGCGATTCGGCGGTCGGCATGATGCCCGAACCCGTCTTGGCGACGAGACGCGTCGGCGTGTTGAACAGCTTGTCCGAGAACGCGATCTGCTCTTTGCGCGCCGGGGTCATGGACATCGACGAAAGCACGCCGTCGAACTTGCGCGCCTTCAGCGCCGGAATCATGCCGTCGAAGTCGTTCTCGATCCAGACACATTTGGCATTCAGACGGTGGCAGATCTCGTTGCCGAGATCGATGTCGAAGCCGACCAGTTTACCGTCCGGCGCTTTCGATTCGAACGGCGGATAGCTTGCATCGACACCGAAGCGAATGGTGTCCGCCGCAAAGGCGCCGACGCTGGCCGTGGAGGCGATCAAGGCAATAGATACGGCTGCAAACAACTTTTTCATGGGATCCCCTCGGTTCTGGATATCAAGGTGGTCAAGAACATAAACACCGCCCGCATGGTTGCGGCGCGGACATTCCCTCGCGGCGCACGCCGCAAACGTGATCGACGCTGCGGGTGCACCTGCGCCCGGCAAGGTAGCAGTCCAGAATACGCGCGTCGAGTCGTCAAAAACAGGCGGAAACACCTATGGCAGGGAAGACCCTAAAGGGGGTTGAAAGCGGCAGCCGAAGACTTACCCGAATGTCCAGTTGCTCTTGCCGGCGCGAGCCGCGCGCGCCGGTTGGGCAGTTCCGTCATGTCGTCGATCAGGGCGCGTTGTGCGAGATGTTCCGGCTGATGGCGCATAGCGTACCGATCACGGCGCCGCCTTGCGCGCAGACCGGTGCGCTCGCATAGGTGCAAATCCCGAGTTCGGAGGCCGCCCGCGAATCGCCCCGGATATCCTTGACGTTGCTGACCACGCGCCGCCCGCTTTCCAGACTGCGCTTGCAGAGGGTGTCGAACCACTGAACCTGCAGGCCCTCCATGATCTGCACGTCGCCGTCGTTGCGCGAATAGAGGACGGTCTGCACCTCGCGGCTGAAGTCGACCGAGGCGCCCGTCAGTTCGTCGATCGTCGCGAGTTTTTCCATGCGCCCAGGTATCCGGTCGTGAGCGAGCATCACCATGCCGATCGACATGCAAGGCAACGTGACGATCGCAAGGCCGAGCAGCACCACGTTCCAGGGCGACGGCTGCACCGCCACACGGCACGCATGCCAAAAACTTGGCGCGTGCCCTGCACGAGCAGCACGACGACCATCGAAAGCATATTGAAAGAATCCAGGCCGCGTGTGGCGCATATCGCTTAAGCGTCGGGGACGCATCGTATCCCAGGTTTGGCCCGAATCCATGCAATCCGGATCGATCCGGTCGACTTCGCCCGCTCGAACACGCGAATCGAAACTCGGGGGCCGGCAACAGTCGGGCGCATAGCGCGAAATCCGCGAAGGATCGACGCTACACTAAGCGGCACCCGCGAACTCTCCAGACGAGGTACTCGCCATGCCAGCACCTGACGTCAGGCGCTCAATGCGACTTGTTTGCGCCTTGCTTTGTGTGCTGTTCTGGCTTGGCGGCTGCGCGGGGTTGACGGGAGACCCGCTGCGGGTCAACGTGGCGGGGCTGGAGCCACTCCAGGGCGAGGGGATGGAAATGCGCTTCAACGTGAAGTTGCGCATCCAGAATCCCAACGACACGCCGGTCGAATTTAGCGGCGTGTCACTGCAACTGGACCTGAACGGTCAATCGTTCGCGAGCGGCGTAAGCGATCAAAGCGGCGTCGTGCCGCGCTTCGGCGAAGCGGTGATCATCGTGCCGCTGACCGTGCCGGCACTCTCCGCCGTCCGGCAGGCTTTCGCCTTTGCGGGCAGCGCACAGGCCGGCAACATTCCCTACGAAATACGCGGGCGCCTGGCGGGCGGCATCGGCGGCGGCACACGCTTCGTCGATCACGGCAACCTGTCGCTGCCAACGCAGGGCCTGTTCGGCCCGTGAACGGCGCCAGCGCGCCGGCCGGGCGTGTCGCAGCTTGCTTCGGCGCTCAAACGTCACGGCCCTCGACGCCGAGCGCCGGACGCGCTTCGTCCGGCGGAAAGATGTACCAGCTGCCGTCGTCGTGACGGAAGAAGAACATGCCCGATTCGCCGACGGCGCCGACCGCGCTGACATAGACGCACGACCGATGCTTCCTCGCACCCTGCGCAACACGCGTCACATGCACTTGCGTGTCCGGCCGCAAGAAGAGCCATTTATCGGCCATCGCTCGCAATGAGCGTGATTTCCTGCGCATCGTCGTTTCCCTCCCAACTCACTCCGATGTTCCAACCCGCGGCATCCCCATTGATACGGTGCATCGGGCATGCCGGCATGATCAGCCAATCGGACTTCGGATACCTTAAATTCGCATCGCATGTTCCTGCGCCCCGCGCTATTCAGGCATCGAAATAAGTCAGGCCCAACGTGTCTTTCACCTCGGAAAGCGTCGCCCCGGCGTGCAGCGCAACGCGCAGGCCGGCTTCGATCGGCATCTCGCCAGGCCTACCGGCCTTGAATAGCTCACCGCCGCGCTGATGCTTGCGCGCGAGCGCTGATTCGCCCGTGTTTCATCGATCGCTGCACGGCGGGCATTCGCGTTGCTCCACCGTCATTGCGCAAGTGGAGCGCGCAAATTCGATGACCCACCCTGAGCACACAGGAGCACGATCATGGACACGAGACACGCACACGCCATCGCGAATGAGGTCGCGGGAGAAGCGCAGCACCTGGCCGGCCGCATGCTGCGCGACCCCGCCATGGGCTTGGCCGGCAAGGCAAAGGTGCTGTACGGCAAATCCCAACAGGCCTTGAACGATGCGGCCGACGCAACACGCGACAACGTCGCCGACAAGCCCATGACCGCGCTCGGGCTCGCCGCCGCTGTCGGCTTCGCGCTCGGCGCGGCATGGGTCTTGAACCGCAATAAATCCGAAGGCTGAAAGCCAACCCCGGCTCGGGAACGCTTTATGCGCGTGGTCGTGAAATCGCCTCACTGATGCGAATCGTGTGTCATCGCGAGGCGTAGTCAGGAGCTCCGCCCATGACGATCGGCTGTCCCGAATGCGGCGCCCTCGAGGACATCCCTCCGCTCGGCCCGCGCATGCTCGCGCGCTGCAGGATCTGCCACTACCCGCTCGAGCGGCGCAGCGGGCGCAGCATCACCGCTTCGCTCGCCTGCGCCATCACGACCTTCGTCCTGCTGTTCCCCGCCAACCTCGCGCCGCTGATGACGGTGCACATGCTCGGCGCCGATCGTTCATCCGTTCTCGCGTCGGGCATCGTGTCGATCTGGCGCGACGGCTGGCTCGCGCTCGCGCTGTTGCTCGGCGCATTCGGCATCGTGCTGCCGTTCGTACGCTTCGGCCTGCTCATGATCGTGCTGGGACTGGTCGGCTTCGGTGTGCGATTCAGGCATATCGGCACGCTCTTTCGCTGGTCCATCGCGCTCGACATCTGGGCCATGCCCGACGTCTACCTCGCCGGTTGCCTCGTCGGCTATGCGCGCGTCACGCAGAACCTCACGGGAACGATCGGGGCGGGCGGCTACTGTTTCATCCTAGCCGCGCTCATGTCGATGCTCACTCGCGCCTCGCTCGATCGCCGCACCGTCTGGCGCGCCATCGTCCCCGACCAACAGGCGCCGCACGGGCATGGCGCGCTGTCCTGCCCCGTGTGCGACCTCGTCGTGCCCATTTCGCATGAAGGCCGGCCATGCCCGCGCTGCGGCCTGAAACTGCGCGCGCGCAAGCCGGACGCCGTGGTGCGCGCGGCCGCGCTCACGCTCGCGGCGCTCGTGCTCACCGTGCCCGCCAACTTCTATCCGATGACCATGTCGCGGCAACTCGGGCATTACGACTCGCACCGCATCATCGACGGCGTCTATCAGCTCTTTCACGTCGGACTATGGCCGTTCGGCATCCTGATCATTGGCACGAGCATCGTCATTCCCCTTGCGAAGCTCGGCGGCATGGCGTGGTTCATCACCTCGGTCTTGCGCCATTCGCGCCGGCACCTGCGCGCCAAGACCCATCTTTATCGCTGGATCGACGAACTGGGCCGCTGGTCGAACGTCGACGTCTTCACGATCGCGGCATTCGTGCCGCTGATCCACTTCGATGGCGTGGCGGTGGCGAGACCCGACACCGGCGCGACGGCGTTTGCACTCGTCGTCTTCTTCACGATGCTGGCCTCGCGCAGCTTCGACCCGCGCATGATGTGGGACGTGCATAGGCGGAGAAAGCCATGAGCGGCCCGCATCGCCACCGCACGCAAGCCGAAGTGCGGCGCAGCGCCTGGCCCGGCTGGATCTGGGCCGTGCCGATTGCCGCCATCGGCGCGACGGGATGGCTCGGCCTGCGCGCGCTCGTCCATGACGGCGAGACGGTTGTCGTGACGTTCGACAATGCCTACGGCATGAAGCCCGACGACACGATCGTCACGCTGCACGGCGTGAAAGTGGGCGCCGTCTCGGACGTGTCGCTCGCGCCAGATGGTCAGCATGTCGAAGCAAAGCTCCGGATCGACCGGGCGGAGAATCCGTATTTGCGCTCGGGCACGCGGTTTTACCTGCGCGGCGCGAAGGTGGATTTGAGCGACCCTGCCTCGCTGAAGGCCATGCTTTCGGGACCCGAAATCGTCATGGAGCCCGGTCCCGGCAAACATGCCGACCACTTCGACGGCAGCGATCGCCGGCCGCCGCTTGCGCCCGAACACGGTCCGATGGTGCGCTATGCGGTGCGCTTCGACGGCGCGGTCGGCAACCTGGAGTCCGGCTCGGAAGTGGACCTGCGCGGCTTTCCCGTGGGGACCGTCACGAGCGTGCGCCTGAGCTACGACGTGCGCACTGGCGCGCTGAGCACCCCGGTTCAACTCGCGCTGGACCCGTCGCAGCTTGGCATCGTCGGCGCACCGCCGCCCGCGGACGGCAACTGGCGGCCGCTCGTCGACGGCATGCTCGATCACCTCGTCGCCGACGGGCTGCGCGCGCGCCTTTCGCAGGACCCGCCGCTCGTCGGGCCGCGCAAGGTCAATCTCGACTTCGTTGCGGGCGCAGCGGGCGCGACGCTCACCGCCGACAGCGGGCTCCCCGTGATCCCGAGCGTCGCCCCCGCCGATTTCGATACCATGACCTCGCGCGCCGGCGAGGTGATCCGGAAGATCGACGACCTGCCGATCAAGCAAACGGGCGACGAAGTGCGCAGCATTGCCGCGCACGTGAACGCCATCAGCGCCTCGCCGCAGATCCGCGACAGCCTCATGCATATCGACCGCTCGGTTGCGCAAATCGATCAGACGCTCGCGCAGGTGTCGCCCAAGATCGGCCCGCTCGTCGCGCAGCTGCGCGAGACGGCGAACGAAGCCGATCGCACCGTCGCGGCAGCCAATCGCACGCTGGGCGCCGACGCCTCGAGCCAGAACGACCTGCCCGCCGCGCTGCGCGAGCTGACGGATACCGCGCGCTCGGTTCGCGCGCTAGCCGACTATCTCGACCGGCATCCCGAAGCGCTGCTGCGCGGCAAGGCACAGGAGGAGAGCCAATGATGCGTCGCCATGCGAGCCGGGCTTCGATCACGCGACTGCTAGATGCGGCCGTGCTCGCGGGTATCGTCGTCGGGATCACCGCATGTGGCCACAGCGCACCCACGCGTTACGTCACGCTCAACGCGACGCCTGCGCAAGCGCCGCTTGCCACCGCCGCCATGGCGCCGGTGCAGCTGGGCGCGGTGCATATTCCCGCCGTGCTCGACCGGCCCGAAGTGGTGACGCATGTCGCGCCCAACCGGCTCGCCGTCGACGACAACGACCGCTGGGGGGCGCCGCTCGGGCAGATGATGCGCAGCACGCTCGCGCAGGACCTGCTGCCGCGCCTGCCGCCCGGCGCATTCGTTTTTCCGGACGCGCCCGCGCCCGTCGGCACGCGCACGCTCGTCGTCACCGTGCTCGACTGCAACGCGAGCGCGGGCGGCACGCTCACGCTGCAAGTGGCGTGGACGCTGCTCGCGGGTCAGCCCGCACGAACCACAATGAGCCAGGAGGCGGCGCTAAGCGCGCCGGTCGAGGGTCACGATGCGGCGGCGCAAGCCGCTGCGCTCAGTCGCGTGCTCGGCGAGCTCGCCGACCGGATCGCCGCATCGATCGCCGTGCGCTGACACGGCGATCGCTGACACAGGCAGCCCTCCCCGCAGCGCTAACCTCCCGTCTGGAATCCTAACGATGCCGCCTTGGCGCGCAGGTCCGCGAAGCGGTCCACGTTCGGGTTGGTCGCGAGCTGCGACTGATCGATCGACGACACCGGATTCGACGGCGACACCCCGGGGATCCCCGAGCACTCCCCGCCGAACGTGCCTTGGGCAATCGTGAACGCAGGCGCGTCTGTGCGCGGCGCATCGGTGAAATCGAGCGCATAGGCCAGATTGAAGGTCGCCGAATCGCTGCTGCGCACGCCGAGCGGCTGCAAGCCGAAGCGCCATTGCAGCAGCGCGTGAATCGAACTCGGGTCGAACGGATAGCGCGTGACCGTGCCCGCGCGAACGCGCGGCCCCAGCAGCGCGAGCGGTACGCGAAAACCCAGCTTGCCGTCGTTGCCGAGCGCGAGCTCGTTCTTGCTGATCGGCCTCGTGGGCGGCACCACGTGTTCGAGAAAGCCACCCCACTCGTCATAGACGACGATCATCAGCGTGCGGTTCCAGGTCGGACTCGTGCGCAGCGCTTCGTACACCTGCCCGAGAAACGCCTCGCCGTTGCGGATGTCCGCGTGCGGATGATCGTCCGCGGAAGTGCCTTGCGGCTCGCCCGCGAATGCCGGATCGACCATGCAGAACGGCGGCAGCGTACCCGTCCCGGCCTGCGCGACAAAATCCGCAAACGGACGCGAAATGCCGACATGGCGCCTGCCGTAAAGCGCCGTGAACGGCACGTCGTGATAGTAGTAGTTGCAGCCGATATTCGCGGCGCTGAGCCTGTCCCAGATCGTGGGGAGCGTCGAATTGTCGATACTGTCGTCGAGGCGATCCGTGGCGCCGCTGTGCAGATAAAGGCGATTGGGAAACGTGCTGGTGAGGATGCCGGTGAAGTAGAAGTCGCCGATCGTGTAACTGCTCGCGACCGCGTCGAAGAACTGCACATCGGCCGAAGTGTAGTAACCGATGGGCAGCAAGTCGCCCTGATGCAGGCTCGTGCCGGGTGTGAGGAGAAAGCCGTTCATCGCGCCCGAAGCGAGTTGCGTACGCGCGCCGTCGTAGCTGTGATTGGGGTCCTGGTACGCGCACGCCTGGTAGCCATAGGCGGAATTCGCTGCGAGCGAAAACGGCGTTTGCGTCGCGCCGAACGCGTCCTTGAACTGCCGGTTCGCGGGCATGCCTTCGGCGCCCGGCACCCAGCCGAGGAAGTGGTCGAAGGAACGATTTTCCATCGTGACGAGCACGATGAAGTCGATGCCCGAACTCGCTGGATTCGGCAACGCCGGACGCGGCAAGCTATAACGGTCAGCGCCGTCCGGCGAGGGAACGTCGCCGACCGAGGGCGCGGGCGCGTCGCCGTTCTGGCCGGCCGGGTCGTCACCGCCTCCGCCACCGCAGCCCGATAATGCAACGCTGCCGGCAACCGCCGCTACGCCGGCAAGAAAGCGGCGCCGGTCGTATCCGTGATGCGGGCTATTGTCGTCTCCCATGACACGTCTCCTGGTTGGATGCGGCGCTGGCAATCCGCCCGTGCCTCGCTGCCGCGAAGCGAAACGCGCTCGCGACGGCGAGCAGCGGACGGCCTTTGCCCGCAAGCCTCGCGCCCGCTGTGGTGCAGCCAGGACACGCTCGGAGTGTGGCGATGAGAGAGGAAGACGAGGGAGGTCAGGATGCGTGCGGCAGGGTCACGACTGCTCGATGAGCGCCTTGATGCGCTCGGCCTGCCCGGCATCGACCGGGTTGTAGGCGATCATGTGCAGGTCGGGCCGGCCATCGACGGAAAACGCCGATTGCTCCAGCGCGATCAGACCCAGCGTGGGATGGTGCAAGCGCTTCACGTGGTCGGCTTCTGCATGTGCCGGCACTTCGTTCTCGCGCCACAGTGCGTCGAACTCGGGGCTCATGCTGCACAACTCGTCGACGAGCCCGCCGAATGAATCGGAATGGAAAGCCTGTTAGTCATCTTACTATGATGAACTCACTACTTTAACGGTATAGAGAATTTGGAGATAGTACGCCAGTCATGACCCAGGAGAGATGACCATGCGTATTTTTCTAACTGGCGCGACCGGCTTCATCGGCTCGGCGCTCGTGCCGGAACTCATCGAAGCCGGTCACGAAGTGATCGGCATGACCCGCTCCGAAGCCGGTGCACAGGCGCTCGCCAGGGCGGGTGCACGCGTGCATCGCGGCACGCTGGAGGAACCGGCAAGCCTGCGCAGCGGCGCGGAGCAAGCGGACGCCGTGATCCACACGGCCTTCGACCACGACTTTTCGCGCTTCGTCGAAAACTGCGAAAAGGACAAGCGCGCCATTGCGGCGCTCGGCACCGCTCTTGCCGGCTCGGATCGTCCGCTACTGATCACGTCCGGCACGGGCATCGGCAACGCCCAGCCAGGCGAACTGGCCAGCGAGGACGTCTTCAATCCGGGCCATCCCAACCCGCGTATTGCGTCCGAGCTGGCTGGGCAGGTACTGTTGGAACAAGGGCTCAATGTAGGCGCGGTGCGGCTGCCCCAGGTCCACAACCCGTTCCGGCAGGGGCTCATTACGCCGCTCGTCGCGATCGCCCGCGAGAAAGGCGTTTGCGCCTACGTGGGCGACGGTCAGAACCGCTGGCCGGCCGGCCACCTCTCCGACGTCGTGCGCCTTTATCGGCTCGCCGTTGAAAAAGGTCAACCGGGCGCGCGCTACAACGCGGTTGGCGAAGAAGGCGTGACGAGCCGCGCAATCGCCGGGGCGCTAGGCCGCGGGCTCGGCCTGCCGGTCGTTTCGATCGCGCCGGAAGAGGCAGCCGCGCATTTCGGCTGGATGGGGATGTTCGTCGGCCTCGACATGCCCGCTTCGAGCGCGCTCACCCAGGCGCGGCTAGGCTGGCGCCCGACCGGTCCCTCGCTGATTGCCGATCTGAACGAAGCGCGCTTCACCGAGGTGGGAGCGTCGACTTGATCCGGCAGCAATCCTGAATATCCTCACCTCACCGTCTCGTGGTCGCGGACGCCATCGCCGCGCTTACGCGGGGTCGCGTCGCGCGTCATGCGCGCGCAACGCCACGGCGAATCTGCCTGGCTCCCAGTCCTCATGCAGCGCGCGCTGCATGAGTGCCTGCTGGCTTTCTGGCGCGAGGCCCCCCAGAGGCGGGTCCCGGTCGAGATTGGTGGGAAACGGATAGCCTTCGGCGCACGACGCGATGACCGCCATTGTCGCGAGTTCGTCTGCAACGCCCAGGCCCTTCCTGCGCCACTCGCGCAGCACGGGATAAATCGCCTCGCACATGCTCGTACGGTCAAGCGCTTCCATTGCGCGCCCCATCGCCGACGAAACCTGCAGCAGATTCGCCATGCGCTGTATGTCGGCGGTGCGGTTCGCGCCCGCCGCATGAAATAGCGCGGGATTGAAGAACAGGGCGTCGCCACTGGTAAGCGGCAACTGTACGCAATGCGTTTCGAAGTACGCGCGGAAATCGGCTCGCCGCCATGCAAGATAGCCCTCGGCATAGCGTTGCGAGTACGGCAGGAGTTTCGTCGGCCCGCTCTCGACCGGCATGTCGCTGTGCGCCACCGCCCCCTGGAGCGTGAGGAAAGCGGATACATGATGCACGTGCGCCGGATAACGCTGCGCCTCCTCGATCGTCTGGAATCCCAGGTGATAGTCACGGTGCGCTTCCTGTGCCGCGCCGCCGGGCCGCACCACGTTGACCTGCGAAGTCATCTGATAGCACGGTCCGAGCCACGCCTCGCACACGGCCATGAGCGGCAGATTTGCGAAGTAGTCGACGAACACGGCAGGCGCTTCGAGGCAGAGCTTCTGTTGCGCATTCCAGATGCGGTCGTTTGCGCCCGCCTTCGCGAAATGGTCCGCGCCGCTCGTGCCCTGCTCCCGCTCGGCCCGGATGATGGCTTCGAACACGGCGGTGGCATCGTCCACGGGCTGCGTGTTCGCGTAGGCGCGCTCGAGCACCAGCACTCCGGCGCCGTCGCGCAGCACATGCGCCCATTCCGCCTGCAACTGCGCGCGCCGCGCCGCGTCGTGCAGCGCGCCTTCGAGCGCCACGCAGTCGTAGACGGGAATGCGCTGCCTCACATCGCAGGCGTAACGCAACGGGCTGCCGTCGTCGCGCAGTCGGTTCACGAAGGCGTCCAGCGAGCATTCGCGTTCGACGTACCATTGCCGCCCCAAATCCGCCACCGGTATTTCGTGCTGGTCCATGCGTCTGCCTCCGTGTTGGATCAAGCATAACGTCGGCACCCGGCGCCGTGGATACCAAAAATCTATCAAAACCGCATCAGGAAGGCGGCGGCAGGGCTGCGTGCGCCACCTCACTCCAGCGGAAAGCCATCCTTGAACGTCTGCCGCAGAAACTCCGTAAAGTGCTTGACCGCTCGCGGCACTTGCGCCCCATACGGCCGCACGACGTGCAATTGCGAAGCGAACGCGCCCACGGGGCGCCAGTTGGGCAGCAGCACGACGAGCTTGCCGGCCTGCAGCGCGGCCTGCGCGCTGAAATCGGGCAACAGCGCGATGCCGAGATGTTCCAGCGCCGCGTCGCGCAACGCCTCGCTGTTGTTCGCCGAGAACGGGCCGTTTACCGTCACCGTCTCGCGCGCGCCTTCCGCGCGGCGGCCGGCTTTCTCGAACGACCACACGCCCGCCCCCAGCGGGCGCGGATAGAACAGACAGTCGTGCTGCGCCAGATCGGCGGGCGTTTGCGGCGTGCCTCGCTGCTTGAGGTAAGGCCGCGTGGCGACGATGACCGAGCGCGTGTCGCAGAGCTTCCAGGCCACGTGGGTTTCCGGCACCTGCGCGCTATGGCGAATCGCGAGATCGAACCCTTCGGTCGCAATCGAGCTGAGCCGGTCGGAAAGCTCCAGTTGCACGCGCACTTCGGGATGCGTGCGCGAAAAGTGCGCGAGACGCGGCACCAGTTGCTGGCGCGCGAAGGCGACCGGTGCAGTGACGCGCACCGTGCCGCGGGCGACGTCGGCCATCTCGCGCACGCTCGCGAAGCTCGCGGCGATGCTGTCGAACTGCGCGCGCGTGTCCTCCACGAGCCGCAGCCCCGCCTCCGTGAAGCGCACGCTGCGCGTGGTGCGCTGCACAAGCGGCACGCCCGCCACGCGCTCCAGTTCCGCGATGCGCTGGCTCACGGCCGCCTTGCTCACGCCCAGGCGCGTCGCCGCCGCGGTATAGCTGCCCTGGGTGGCCAGCACATTGAGCCAGTGCAAATGCGTCCAGAGTGCTTCGACTCGCTGCGTATCCATCGATAAAAAGTCCGCGTCAAAACTCGTGAATCCCGCGTCGATACTAGCATGCCGTTCGCGCACTTTTCACAGACTACGCCAGTGATTGTTCACAGCTAAAAACAATCAATTCAGCGCCAGCGTCTTTCCTCGCCCCCGCACCCTCCGTAGACTGGCGGCACGCACTCACCTAACGAGGAGATGACATGCAGGCCTATACCGATTCCGCAGACGTAGTCCACTTCATCGGCGGCAAGACCGAGCGCGGCACGGGCGACCGCACGCAAGCGATCTTCAACCCCGCGACCGGCGCCGCCGCGCGCCGCCTCGTGCTGGGCGAAGTCGCCGACGTGGACGCCGCCGTGACGAGCGCGAAAGCCGCGTTCCCGAAGTGGCGCGACACGCCGCCCATTCGCCGCGCGCGCGTCATGCTGCGGTTCCTCGAGCTGATGAACCGTCACGCGGACGAACTCGCGGCGATCATCACGGCCGAGCACGGCAAGGTCGTCTCCGACGCGCAGGGCGAAGTGGCGCGCGGTATCGACGTGATCGAATTCGCCTGCGGCATTCCGCAACTGCTCAAGGGCGACTACACCGAACAGGTTTCCACGGGCATGGACAACTGGACCGTGCGCCAGCCGCTGGGCGTGGTGGCGGGCATCACGCCGTTCAACTTCCCTTGCATGGTGCCGTGCTGGATGTTCCCGGTGGCGCTCGCAGCCGGCTGCACGTTCATCCTCAAGCCTAGCGAGCGCGACCCTTCCGCTTCGCTTTTCATGGCGCGTCTGCTCACGGAAGCCGGCCTGCCCGACGGCGTGTTCAACGTCGTGCAAGGCGACAAGGCCGTGGTCGACGCCCTGCTCGCGCACCGCGACGTGAAGGCCGTGAGCTTCGTGGGCTCCACGCCGATCGCGAACTACATCTACGAGACCGGTGCGAAGCACGGCAAGCGCGTGCAGGCGCTCGGCGGCGCGAAGAACCACATGGTCGTGATGCCCGACGCGGATCTCGACAAGACCGTGGACGCGCTGATCGGCGCGGGCTACGGGTCGGCCGGCGAGCGCTGCATGGCGATCTCGGTGGCCGTGCTGGTGGGCGATGTGGCCGACAAGATCGTGCCGCGCCTCGCCGAGCGCGCACGCAGCCTCATCGTGAAGAACGGCATGGAAGCCGACGCGGAAATGGGCCCGATCGTCACGAAGCAGGCGCTCGAGCGCATCGAAGGCTATATCGCGAGCGGTGTGGAAGAAGGCGCGAAGCTCGTGGTGGACGGACGCGGCCTCAAGGTGCCGGGCCACGAAGCAGGCTTCTTCACCGGCGGTACGCTGTTCGACGACGTCACGCCCGAGATGCGCATCTACAAGGAAGAAATTTTCGGACCGGTGCTCGCCTGCGTGCGCGTGAAGGATTTCGCCGAGGCCGTGGAACTCATCAACGATCACGAGTTCGGTAACGGCGTCGCCTGCTTCACGAGCGACGGCCACGTGGCGCGCGAGTTCGGCCGCCAGATCGAAGTGGGCATGGTGGGCATCAACGTGCCGATTCCGGTGCCGATGGCATGGCACGGCTTTGGCGGCTGGAAGCGCAGCCTCTTTGGCGACATGCACGCGTATGGCGAAGAAGGCGTGCGCTTCTATACGAAGCAGAAGTCGATCATGCAGCGCTGGCCGGAAAGCACCGAAAAGGGTGCGGAATTTTCGATGCCGGTGGCGAAGTAACAGTTGTCGGGCCTGCGTGAGTTTGCGTGGCGTGGACACTGGCCTCGCGGTCGCATCAAAGGACGCCATTCATGCTTTGATGAAGTGTCACTGATCGTCACGACGCCATGACGCGTCGGCAGTGCGAGACGCGCTGCGCACGGTCAGTCCGGTTGCGCGCCGAGCATGCGCGAAATATCCGCGACGAGCGCATCCACCGCCACGCGCACCTTCGACGGCATGTGACGCGCCTTCTGCCGCACGACGTGCACTTCGTCGCCCATCACGCTCTTGCTGTCCATGACGAGTTCGAGTCGACCGTCGCTCAAATACGGGCTCATGAGCCAGCACGGCAGCCACGCGAGGCCGGCGCCGGCGGCGGCGGCATCGGCGATCGCCAGCAGGTCGTCGAAGCACAGCCGCGACGCGAGCCGGCATTCCTCGATCTCGCCGCCGGGCCCGCGCACGCGCCAAGCCGGGCTCTGTCCCGCTCGGCCATAGGCGATGCCCGTGTGAGTGGCGAGGGCTGCGACGTCCGCGGGCTTGCCGTGTTGCGCGAGATACGCAGACGACGCGCAGATCCCCATGCGCTGCACGCCAAGCCGGCGCGCGACGAGCGTGCCGTGATCGGGCAGCGTCCCGATGCGTACGGCCAGATCGAAGCCGTCCTCGACGAGATCGGCCACCCGGTCGCTAAACGAGAGTTCGACATTCAGACGCGGATGCTCCTCCACGAGCCGCCGCACCACGGGCGCCACGCACTGGCGTCCGAACAGCACCGGCGCGCTGATCCGCAAGCGCCCCGCAGGCTCGCGCCGTCCGTGATCGAAGGCGGCTTCCACGGCGCTCAGCTCCCCGAGCACGCGACGGCACTGCTCGTAGTACGCGTGGCCTTCGTCGGTGAGGCTCAAGCTGCGCGTGGTCCGCTGCAGCAGGCGCACGCCCAGGCGCTGTTCGAGCCGCGCGACGATCTTCGCGACCGCCGAGCGCGTCACGCCAAGGCGCTCGCCCGCGGCGGAGAAGCTGCCCGCGTCCACCACGTCTACGAATTCGGCCACGCCGCTCAGGCGATCGTTCATATCCCCACTCCTTTTGTATCCACCGCGGCGACAACCAAGCTCCGGAATCTCACCAATGTCGCCTCGCAAGCAACACTATCATAGGTGCTCCCACTCGTACTGGAGCAGTCATGAACGCATGGAAACTGAAGGCCGGCAGCGGCCATGGCGCACTCGCGCGCACCGACTTCACGCCGCGCGCGCCCGGTCCGCATGACGTGGTCGTGAAGATTCACGCAGCCTCGCTCAACTATCGCGACCTGATGTTCGCGCGCGGCGATTACCTCGGCCTTGGCGACACGGCGCTCGTGCCCGTCGCCGACGGCGCGGGCGAAGTGGTCGAAGTCGGTGCGGCCGTCACGCGCTTCAAGCCCGGCGACCGCGTGATCAACACCTACTTCCCGCATTGGGTGGATGGCCCACCCACACCGTGGAAAGTGCGCGAGTCGCCCGGTGCGCAATTCGACGGGGTGCTCGCCGAACGCTTCGTCGCTGAGGAAACCTCGCTCGTCTCGATTCCCGCGCACCTGAGCTACGAGGAGGCCGCAACGATCTCGTGCGCCGGCATCACCGCCTGGAACGCGATCTTCGCCGATGGCGGCGCACGGCCCGGTGCGACCGTGGTGCTGCTCGGCACCGGTGGCGTGTCGATCTGGGGGCTGCAGCTCGCCCACGCGGCGGGCTTGCGGACCATCATCACCTCTTCGAGCGACGAGAAGCTCGAACGCGCCCGCACCCTCGGCGCGAGCGAGACCATCAACTATCGTTCGCATCCCGAATGGCAGGACGAAGTGCTGCGGCTCACGGGCGGCGAAGGCGCGGATATCGTCGTGGAAGTGGGCGGACGCGATACGCTGCCGCGCTCGGTGGCGGCCGCGAAGATGGGCGGGCTTGTTTCGATCATCGGCGGCGTGACGAGTTTCGCGGGCCCCGAATTGGGGTTGTTATCGGTGATCGGCGGTATCAAGCGTCTGCACGGCATCATGGTCGGCAGCCGCACGATGCTCGACGACCTCACACGTTTCGTCGCCACGCAGCAGATTCGCCCCGTGGTGGATCGCGTGTTCGCTTTCGAGGAAGCGCCCGAAGCTTACGCGTGGCTGGAAGCCGGCAAGCATTTCGGCAAGGTCGTGATACGCGTGGCCTGAGAGCACGTGCGCAGAAAAGCGAAGCGGGCACGCATGGTGCCCGCTCCGTTCTTCTTGTGCCGGTCGTTCTAGAAAACCGGATGCCCGTTGATCACGCTGGGTAGCCACGTCGAGAAGAACGGAAAGTAGGTGACCAGATTGATCGCGCTAAAAATCGCGAGATAGTATGGCCACGCGACCTTGGTCGTCTCCCCGATCGACACGTCGCCGATGGCGCAGCCGATGAACTGCACCGAGCCGATTGGCGGATGCACGAGGCCCAGCGCGCAGTTCAGCAGGATCATGATGCCGAACTGCACCGGGCCCACGCCGCTATGCATGGCGAGCGGCAGGAAGAGCGGCGTCGTGATGAGGATGTGCGCCGCCATGTCGATGAACGTGCCCAGAAACACCTGGATGATGTTGATGTAGAGAAGCATCAGCCAGGGAAGGGTCGTGGCATGTGCGAGCACGCGCTCGATGGCCTCCGGAATCTCCAGATAAGCCATCTGATAGCGCAGCATGTTCGACACCGCGATCAGCAGCAGCACCACGCCCGTGGTCTTGGCCGCACGCGAGAGGGCGAAGAACAGCTTCTCCTTCGTCATCGAGCGATACACGACCACGGTGAGCGCGAGCGAATACACCACGGCAATCGCGGCCGCTTCGGTGGCGGTCGCAATGCCCCGCGCCACGCAGAAGAGAATGATCGCGATCACGAACAGCCCAGGCAGCGCGCCGAGGAACGCCCGCACCACGGCGAGCCAGCCGGGAAACACCTGCAGCCTGGTCGAGCCGTCCGCGCTGCGCGGATAGCCGAAGCGGCGCGCCTGCCAGTAAGCCGCAATCAGCACGAAGCCCATGACCCACAACACCGGCAGCAGGCCCGAGAAAAGCAGGTCGCCAATCGACACGCCGCTCATCTGCTGGCCGTTCAGCGTGCCCGTAATGCCTTGCGCCGCGAACGCATAGATGATCATGTTGGTCGAGGTGGGCATCAACGCGCCCGCCAGCGACGAGTGCGTCGTCACGTTGACGGCATAGGCCGCGCTATAGCCTTCGCGCTTCATGAGCGGAATGACCACGCCACCCATCGCCGACGTATCGGCGGAAGGCGAACCGGAAACGCCGCCGAACAGCGTGCACGCGACGACATTGGCCATGCCGAGTCCGCCACGGAAATGTCCCACTGCAGCCTGGGCGAAGCGCAGGATGCGGTCGGCAATGCCGCCGTGCAGCATCAGCTCGCCGGAGAAAATGAAGAAAGGTACCGCGAGAAACGAAAACGCGTTCATGCCCGAGATCATCGACTGCATGGCAGTCGCGGCCGGCAGTCCTTCGTAAAGGTACGTGCTGACGCAGGCGAGACCGAGGGAGAAAGAAACCGGCACCCCAACGGCGAGGAGCACCAAAAAACTGAGCGAAAGAATTGCGAGTTCCATGTTTGCCCTACTTTGCCTTGCGTACGAACAGCGCCAGAAGATGCTCGAGCGAGAACAGCACGATGCAGGTACCGGCCACGACCGGTATGACATAGCGCACCGCTTCCGGTATGCCGAGAATCGCGATGTGGTCATCCATGGTCGTGTCCGCCATTTGCAGGCAGCCGAAGAAAATCGCCACGCCGAGCGCGATCAGGCAGAGGTGCTGGAACGCCTCCGCGATCAGTTGCCCCCGCGGGGAAAGCTTCTTGACGAGCGAATCGAGACCGATATGCCCGCGCTCGCGCACCTTGAGCGCGGCGCCGAACATGGCGATCGTGACTACCAGCAGCAACGCGACCGGCTCGACGAAATCGGGTGCGCTCTCGAACACGTAGCGCATGATCACGCCGTAGAAGACGAGAACCGTCAGCGCGGCGAGCGCAACCGAGGCAACGATCGTCAGCAGGCGAAACAGCAAATCGTTGGGGAGTTTCAGGAAAGTCATGATCCATCCTTGCACGGCACACACTGCACAACGGCGTTTTTCCGGCTCCGCGCCGCTTGTGACGCGGAGCCCCGGGCTTTAGTGAATCGCCTGGATTTCGTCCACGATCTTCTTCATGTCGGCCGTCTTTTCATACTTCGTCCAGACCGGCTGCATGGCCTTCACGAAGGCCGCGCGATCGACCTGCGCGGCCGGAATGATGGTCGCGCCGCCCTTTTCCACCGTCTTGCCCGCCGTGTCTTCGCGCGCGGTCCAGAGCTTCACGTAGTACGGCACCGAGTCGGCGGCGGCCTTCTTGATGATCTCCTGCTCCTGCGGCGTGAGCGTGTCCCATACCTTCTTCGAGAACACCAGCACCTCCGGGGTCATGGCATGGTCCGTCTCGGAATACACCTGCGCCACTTCGTAGTGCCTGGTTTCCTCGTACGACGGCAGGTTGTTTTCCGCTGCATCCACGAGGCCCGTTTTCAAGCCCGTATAGACTTCGGCGAACGGCATCGGCGTGGGCGTGCCGCCCATCGCCTTGATTTCGTCGACCATGAGGTCAGACGGCTGCACGCGCACCTTCAGGCCCTTCATGTCGGCCGGCGACTTGATCGGACGCTTCGCGTAGATCGAGCGCGCGCCGCTCTCGTAGAAGGTCAGCGCAATCATGCCCTTGGCCTTGAACGCGTCGAGAATCTTCTGGCCTTCGGGGCCGTACATCACCTTGCGGAAATGGTCGATGTCGCGAAAGAGGAACGGCAGCGAAGGAATCATCGATTCCGGCACGATCTCGTTGAACGCGGCGCCATTGGCGCGCACCATGTCGAGCGCGCCGATACGCACCTGATCGATCGTATCGTTCTCCGAACCGAGTGCGCTGTTGCCGAACACCTTGATCGAATCCTTGCCGCCCGTGGCCTGCGAAATTTCTTCGCCCATGTGCTTGAGCGCCATGTTGGTCGGGAAGGTGTCGCTGTGCACGTCGGCGACACGGAACACGCGCGCGTGCGCAGCGCCTGCGGTGAGCGCGAGCGCCGCCGCCAGAACGGTCATTGCGGTCTTCGCGGTGCGTGCACCCTGTGAGTTGCGAAAGGTCTTTTTCATTGCTTGCCCCAAGAATGGAAGAGTTGTTTTCGAGCCGTGTTTGGGCTGATTCGCTGGCCAACCGGGTGTCTCAGAACCGGTGGTGGGTGATACCTGCGTGAAGGACGACGCAAAGGCGGGGGCGGGCGCCGGCAATCGCCACCCCGACCACAGCGCACTTCGACCGGCGCCTGTTCTCCGCCATTTCCCGATCTCCTTTTGTTCTTCGTGTGCCATTTCTGGAAAACGTTTTCTCGAAATTTAATGCGTTCCCTTCAAAATGGCTAGTAGGTAGTTACGCGGAGCGAAGCAGGGTTGGCGCGGCCCAGTTGGCGTATCGGAAACAGGCGTGGCAAGGCCGCCGGCCTTTGTCTGGCGGCCAGCGCGGGGGATCTACAGCGATCAGGGAATCAGCGACAGGCGACGGTCGAGTCGCGCACGACGAGGCGGGGTTCGAGCACGACCTGCTCGACATCGGCGCGGCCGGCCAGGACGTCGATGAGCTTTTGCATGGCCAGTTCGCCCATGCGCTCGCTCTGCCCGTCGATCGTGGTCAGGCGCGGCTCGACGTATTCGCCATAGGGCACGTTGTCGATGCCGGCAACCGAGACGTCCTGCGGCACGCGAAAGCCGAGCGACCTGGCCTCCTTCATGAAGCCGAGCGCAATGAGGTCGTTGTAGCAGATCACCGCCTGCGGGCGTTTCGGGCCGAGCATCACCCGCGAGCAGGCGTGCTCGCCCGCCTGGGCGGTCGGCGCGTGCGTTTCGTAGACATCGAGCGTGAGGCCGGCCTCGGCCAGCGCCTCGGTGGCGCCGGCAATACGCTCGTCGTTGATGGTCGCCGCGGCGAAGCCCAGATAGGCGATATGCCGGTGCCCGAGATTGAGCAGATGACGCACCAGCATGGACGTCGCGAGCCGGTTGTCGAAACCGACGGTGGGCATGTCGAGCCCGCGCACGGTCCTGAGCATGACGACCGGCTTGCCCAGATTCATCGTCCACCGGGCGATTTCCTCGGAAGCCCGCGAGCTGACGATGAGCCCGTCCACGCGCGGCGCGAGCGCTTCGATGAGCGAGCGTTCGCGGGCGAGATTCTCTTCGGCGTCCACGAGAAGCAGCGTGTAGTCGTGCTGGAGCGCCACGCGGTTCGCGCCCTTGACCACGTTCGTGAAGTGCGGGTTCGCGATGTCCAGAATGGCGATGCCGATGGTGCGCGTGCGCCCCGTGATCATCGAGCGCGCCAGCGGATTGGAGCGGTAGCCGAGCAGCGCGATGGCGTCCTTGACCTTCGCTTCCACCGCCGGCGAAAAGCGCTGGGTGCCGTTCACGTACTTCGATACCGTCGCGACCGAAACGCCGGCCATGGCGGCGACATCGCGAATCGTCGGGGAACCACTTTTCATAGATCGGCAACGCCAGGGAGGATCGACGGCGAGCATTGTCGCAGAAACGGACCTGGGGTGAACCCCGGTATTCGCCGCAGGTATTCCTCCATTGACGCTGCGTCTGCCGATGGCTATATTCGGAAAACGTTTTCCTCGCGTTTTCAATACCAAAATATCTCCAGGGAGCCCTGATGTCGCAACACCCACCTGTAGCCAAACCGTTCGGCCGCCTTCTTCTTACCGGCGCGGGCGGCAATCTGGGCCGTCAGTTGCGCGGCGCGCTCGCGAACTGGGCCGAGATCGTTCGCGTCAGCGACATCACGGAGCCGGGCGAGGGGGCGGCACACGAGGAAACGCGCCGCGTCGACCTCTCGGATCGCGCGGCGGTCATGCAACTCGTGGAGGGCGTGGACGCGATCGTGCACCTGGGCGGCATCTCCATCGACGCGCCATTCGACGATCTACTCGAAGCCAACATTCGCGGCACGTACAACCTCTATGAAGCCGCGCGCAAGCACGGCGTCAAGCGCATCGTCTACGCCAGCTCCAATCACGTCACGGGCTTCCATCCCGTCACGAGCGTGCTCGATACCGATGCCGCGCACCGGCCGGACAGCCTGTACGGCGTGACGAAATGCTTCGGCGAATCGCTGTCGCGCTATTACTTCGATCGCTTCGGCATGGAGACGGTCTGCCTGCGCATCGGTTCGTCGTTCGAAGAACCGAAGAACGCACGCATGCTCGTGACGTTCCTGAGCTATCGCGACTTCATCGAACTCGTGCGCTGCTCGCTGTTCACCAACCGCGTGGGTCATGCGATCGTCTATGGCGTGTCGGACAATCCGGCGAGCTGGTGGGACAACGGCAAGGCGGGATTCCTCGGCTACCGCCCGCGCGACAGCTCGGCGCCGTACGCCGAGCGCTTCCCGGCGACCGCGCCGAACGCCGAGCTCGGCGACGCTGCGCAGCAGTATCAGGGCGGACCGTTCGTGCTCGGCGAGCCGATGCATGGCGCCGAACGCTGATCGGAGTCCTGATAAAAGGGAAGACGGGCCCGGACGCCTGCAAGCAGACTGCCCTGGCCGCGAAGCGGCTAGGGCGGGGTTGCGCGGCGATTGACAGTTAGTTGCACATTTACTGGCGTGTCATGCACCTACCGCCGCCCTCGCAGCGAATACAACCTGTAGACTGTATTTTTAAATTACAGCCTGTGATTTGTATTTTTACTTTACAGGGTATAGACTGTATCCGACTGCGCCGCGCGTTTCCGTTTGCCTCGGCCGTCTGCATCGGCATTTCGCCGCCCGGAGTTGCCGTGGACTACCCTCTCAAGACCCTGAGCCAGCTGCGCCCGATTCTCGTCGGCTTCCGCAAGAAGGCCGGCCTCACCCAGAAAGACATCGCCGCGCGGCTCGGCATCTCGCAGCAGAGCTATGCCGCGTTCGAGGCGAATCCCGAAGCCGCGAGCGTCGAGCGGCTCGTGCGGGTCTTGCGCCTCGTCGACGTCGAAATCAAGCTCGGCGCGCCCGAAGCCAAGGCCTCGCCTGTCGCGGCGAAAGCCGCGCCCCGCCCGGCCAAAGCACCTGCGGCTGCAGCCAGGATGCCGAGCGCGGCCAACCCCCCGGCCGCCCGCAAACGCACCCGCGCCACGCCGGCGGAGGCCGCGCCGCAGCGCCAGTCCGCCGGCCGCCGCAAGCCGAGGGAGGACTGGTGAGCACACGCCCCCGCCTGCCCAACCGGCTCGACCTGTGGATGAACGGCCTCCCGGTGGGCTACTGGGAGAACGTGCGCGGCAATGAACGCCTCGTCTACCTCGACAGCTGGCTCTACGACGAGCAAGGCCGCCCCCTTTCGCTCTCGCTGCCGTTCACGCCGGGCAACCAGCCCTACCGCGGCCAGATCGTCGCGGACTATTTCGACAATCTGCTGCCGGACAGCGACCGCATCCGCAGACGCATCGCCGCGCGCTACCAGACCGGCGGCACCTCGCCGTTCGAGCTGCTCGCCGCGCTCGGCCGCGATTGCGTGGGCGCGCTGCAGATCCTTCCAGCTGGCGAAGCGCCCACCGGCCTGAAGAGCATCAAGGGGCGCGCCCTGAGCGAAGGCGACATCGCGCAACTGCTGCGCGAAACCACCGCCACGCCGCATGCGGGCGAGCACGAAGCCGTGGACAGCCTGCGGCTGTCGATCGCCGGGGCGCAGGAAAAGACCGCACTGCTGCGGCATGGCGGGCAGTGGCTGCTTCCGCAGGGCAGCACGCCGACCACGCACATCCTGAAGCTGCCGCTCGGCCTCGTCGGCAACATGCGCGCCGACATGCGCACCTCGGTGGAAAACGAGTGGCTGTGCACGCAAATCGTCGCGGGCTACGGTTTGCCCGTCGCGCCGTGCGAAATCGCGCAATTCGAGGACGC
>NZ_JBFRCN010000022.1:0-120027 GCF_040965835.1 Paraburkholderia sp. BR10872 | reverse complement strand
AGCTCGTGATCGTGCGCTTTCTGCAGGCGCTCGGCGCGGGCGCGGCCTCGGTGCTCTCGCGGGCCATCGCGCGCGACGCCCACGAGCCATCGGACGCTGCCAAAGTCCTCTCGATGGTCGCGATCGTCACGGCGATCGGGCCGCTGCTCGCACCGCTGATCGGCGGACAGTTGCTGCTGATCGGCGGCTGGCGCGTGGTGTTCGTCGCGCTCACGCTGTTCGGCCTCGCGTGCGCCGTGGCGGCCTATCTACGCGTACCGGAAACCTGGCCGCCGGAAAAGCGCGAAAGCGCGGCCGTGCTGCGCTCGTTCGCGGCTTATGGACGCTTGCTGCGCGATCCGCTCGTCTGGGGGCACATGCTCTGCGGCGGCATGGCGTTCGCCGCGATGTTCACCTATATCTCGGCCACGCCGTTCGTCTATATCGAGTACTTCCACGTTTCGCCGCAGCACTACGGGTTCTTCTTCGGCGCGAACGTGTTCGGCATCATGCTCGGCAACTTCCTCAACACGCGCTTCATCGGGCGGCTCGGCACCCTGCGCATGGTGTCGATCGCTTCGGGCGTGAGCATCGTCGCGTCGCTCTTCGTCGCGCTCATGTGCGTGACGGGCTGGGGCGGCCTGTGGTCGATCGTGTTTGGCCTGTTCTTCGTGGTGAGCGTGGTGGGGCTGCTCGGTGCGAACTGCGCGACCGATCTCATGTACCGCTATCCGAAGAACGCGGGCGCGGCGGCGGCGGTATTCGGCGCGACGCAGCTCGCGCTCGGCGCGCTCGCGAGCGCCGTGGTCGGCTGGTTTCCGGGCATCTCGCCGTTCGGCATGGGCGTGACGATCGGCGTATGCGGCCTGCTCACGTGGGTGGGGCGCGCGCTCGTCGTGAAGTGGCACGGCACGCCGGCGCCGGACGCGGTGCGAACGGCAACGCCGTGAGCCGTACGTCGATACGACGTGCAAAATCAAAAATGGGACGCTGAGGCGTCCCATTTTTTCATCGCTCGAATGAGTCGATGAATGAGCCGACCTCAGTCGCGCGCCGTGGGCGAAGCACCGTGGCTCAGCCAGTCGAGCACGGCCGATGCATCGTCGTCGGCATGCTCGCGCACCTTTTCGACGGCGTTGCCGAGGTCCGCATCGGGTGAAGCACGGCGAATCGCGACGCCCACCGCGAGGATGTCGATCATCAGCAGATGCAGGATGCGCGAGATCATCGAAAGCTGCGATTCGCGCATCTCGATGTGATCGGTTTCGAGCGCCACGGTCGCGCGCTTGGCGAGCGGCGTGTTGCTCGACGTGATCGCGATCACCTTCGCGCCCGCCTGCATGGCGACGTCGAGCACGCGCAGCAGTTCCGGCGCGCGGCCCGACTTCGACACGGCCACGATCACGTCGCCCTTGCCGAGCAGCGCGGCGGAAGCGGCCTGCATGTACAGGTCGCCATAGGCGATGGTCGGGATGCCGAAGCGGAAGAACTTGTAGTGCGCGTCCTGCGCGACGATGTGCGAGTTGCCGAGGCCGTAGAACTCGATGCGGCGCGCGCCGTTGAGCAGCGTGATCGCATTCTCGACCTGCTCGAAGTTCAGGTGCTCGCGCAGTTGCAGGATCGCCGAGACGGTATTGTCGAGCACTTTCGCGCCGAAGTCGGTGGCGGTGTCGCCCAGATGCACCTGGCTGTGGCTCACCGGAATCGTGCCCGTGAGGCCCGTGGCGAGCTTGAGCTTGAAGTCCGAGAGGCCCTGGCAGCCCAGCGAGCGGCAGAAGCGGATGACCGTGGGCTGGCTCACGTCGGCCTTGCGCGCGATATCGACGATCGGATCGTTGATGATCGAGCGCGGATGGTTGAGCGCGAGGTCGGCCACGCGGCGCTCGGCGGGCGTGAGCGCGTCGCGCATCTGGCGAATGCGTTCGAACACGGCCGACGAGCCGCCGCCCGCGCGATTCGACAGCTGCTCCGCGAGAATGGCCGACACGCCGAGGAACGCCGGATACTCCGCCGTGATCACGTAGGTGGGGACGTTCGAGAGATAGGTGTCGAAACGGCCCTTCGCCTCGAAGCGCTGGCGGAACGACGAGCGCGTGAAGAGGTCGCCCAGGCGCGGCACCACGCCGCCGCCGATATAGATGCCGCCGAGCGAGCCGAGCGTCATCGCGATGTTGCCCGCGAAGCTGCCGAGAATGCCGCAGAAGCATTCGACGGTCTCGAGCGCGAGCGCGTCGCCGTCGTGCGCGCGCTGCACGACTTCAGCCGTGCCGAGATCGGCAGGCAGTTTCTTCTTGTCGCGTGCGGCGAGCGCACGGTAGATGAGCTCGAGGCCGGGCCCCGCGCACACGCGCTCGAACGACACATGCGGCCACTTCTTGCGCGCGAACTGCAGCACGATGTCTTCGCGCTCGTCCTGCGGCGAGAAGCTTGCGTGGCCGCCTTCGCTGCCGAGCGCGATCCAGCGGTCGTCGGCGGGAATCAGGCCCGAGACGCCGAGACCCGTGCCCGGACCGAGCAGGCCGATCACGCTGTTCTGGCGGCGCTGGCCGCCGCCTACCTGCACGCGCTGCGAGTCGGTCAGGCCGGGCAGCGCCATGGCGAGCGCGGTGAAGTCGTTGACGACCAGCAGCGTGTCGAAGCCGAGCGAGCGACGCGTCGCTTCGATCGAGAAGGTCCAGTCGTGGTTGGTCATGCGCACCTGGTCGCCGTCGACCGGATTCGCAATCGCGATGGCCGCATGATTCACGCGGCCGATCTTGTTGTCCTTCAGGTATTGCTGGATTACTTCCGCGACGCCGGGATACTGTGCGCACGGATACACGCGCACCTGGCCGATTTCGCCCGGACCCGTTTCCAGCGCGAAGCGCGCGTTGGTTCCGCCGATGTCGGCGAGCAGCCTCGGACCGTCGGCGTGCTGGCCTGCGCCAGGGGCGTTTTTATTAGGCGCACCAGTAGACATCGAGTCTCACTCCCTTGTCGTTCGCCAGCTTCGAGATGGCGTTGTTTTGTTCGGCCGCGGCGGCCTGTTGCAGCACTTCGAGCTTGCGCTGTCCCGCGATCAGCAGGAACAGCCGATCGACCTGGCGCAGCGCCTGCATCGACCACGAGACGCGCGCATGGGGCGCTGCCTGCGGATGCACGGCCACGAACGGGCGCGCCGTGGTGATCGCTTGGTGCCATTCGGGGGCGTCGGCGAAGATCGAGGCCGTGTGGCCGTCCTCGCCCATGCCGAGTACGGCGACGTTCGGCAGCTTGCGGGCAGGGTCGGCGTTGAGCGCGGCGACATGCGCGTCGAGGTCTTGCGCCACGTCGACGAGCGGCAGGAAGTGCGCGTGCGCCGCTTCGTGCGTGAGCAGCGTCTCGCGCGCGAGGCGCGCGTTGCTCGCGGAGTCGGTGTCCGGCACCCAGCGGTCGTCGACGAGCGTGACGTCGATGTGCGCCCAGTCGAAACGGTGCGTCGAAAGGGCCTCGAGGAAGGGGCGCGGGCTCGTGCCGCCGGAGACGGCAAGCGTTGCACGGCGCGCGGCAGTGCCGGGCGCCGCCTGCTGAGCGGCGAGCGACGCATGTAGCGCGTCGCCCACGGCTCGCGCCAGCGCGTCGGATTGGACGCGCGGGTCGTCGAATACGTGAAGCTCGATCACTTCTCCTCCATGCTGCTTTTTTGTAGGTCTACGGGGTAGTTCATCTGTCCGGTCCGGCGTCGCGCTTGCTGTGCGCGCCGCCATGCAATCCCATCAATTCTCTTCTTCGAGCCAGCAGGTGCCGTGCTGCGCAAGCATCGCGCTCGCGGCCGCCGGTCCCCATGTGCCGGCCGCATACGGCTTGGGCGCGCGGGGCGTTGCCGCCCACTCGTTGAGGATCGGCTCGACCCACGTCCACGCCGCTTCCTGCTCGTCGCGCCGCACGAACAACGCGAGGCGACCGTTGATCACGTCGAGCAGCAGGCGCTGGTAGGCCTCCATCTGGCCTTCGCGGAAGAACTGGTCGAACGCGAGATCCAGATGCACGCTCGCGAGATTCATGCCTTCGCCGGGCTGCTTCGCGAGGCAGTAGAGGCGGATGTTCTCGTTCGGTTGCAGGCGAATCACGAGGCGGTTCGCGCCGGGGCGCAGCGCCGGTGCGCCGAGCGCCGAATGCGGCACCGGACGGAAGTTCACGACGATCTCGGCCACGCGGTCGGCAAGACGCTTGCCGGTGCGCAGGAAGAAGGGCACGCCCGCCCAGCGCCAGTTTTCGATCTCCACCTTGAGCGCGACGAAGGTTTCCGTGTGGCTTTCGGGTTTCACGCCATGCTCGGTCGCATAGCCCGGCACCGCCTGGCCGCGGATCACGCCCGCATGGTACTGCCCGCGCACGGCGACCTTGCTGATGTCGAGCGGGTTGATCGGCTTGAGCGCGCGCAGCACGCGAAGCTTTTCGTCACGCACCGAATCCGAATCCATCGAATGCGGCGGCTCCATGGCGACGATCGAAAGCAACTGCAACAGGTGATTTTGCACCATGTCGCGCAGCGCGCCAGTGTTGTCATAAAAGTCGCCGCGCGCTTCGACGCCCAGTTCTTCGGCAATCGTGATCTGGATGCTCTCGACCCATTCGCGGCGCCACAGCGGCTCGAAGAGCGCGTTGCCGAAACGCAGCGCGAGCAGGTTCTGCACCGGCTCCTTGCCGAGGTAGTGGTCGATCCGGTAGATCTGGCCTTCGGCGAAGATCTCGCCCACGGCGTCGTTGATCGCGTTGGACGACTTGAGGTCGTAGCCGAGCGGCTTTTCCAGCACGATGCGCGAATTCTCGTTCAGCCCCACGGCGGCAAGCGCGCGGCAGATCGGCACGAACAGCGACGGGCCCGTCGCCAGATAGAACACACGAATGCCGGGCAGCGACGCGATGCCGTCGCGCAAGTGAGTAAAGTCCTCGGCGCGCGAGAGGTCGAGCTTCACATAGACGATGCGTTCGAGGAAGCTGGCCCACGCGTTGTCGTCGAAGCCGCCGTTCTTCTTCACGTGCGGCTTGACGTGCTCGTCGACCCACTGGATGTACGCTGCACGATCCTCTTCGTGGCGCGCGACGCCCACGATCTTGCCGGCCTGGGCGAGCATGCCTGAACGGTGCGCTTCATACAGGGCGGGGAGGATCTTGCGCATCGACAGGTCGCCGGTGGCGCCGAAGAGCACGAACGTGAAACCTGAATCGATCGGGGTTTGCATGAGTCTCGGTCAGAGTCCTGGGGGGCCGCTGCAGGGTACAACGGGTGCCCGTCTGTGTGGGCGATCGGGCGGCCGTAGTCCGATAAAATTTTTTTTGACACTGAATTGTAGTTTAACTACAATCCAAATCAAGAGGTAACGTTCATTCGATGAAAAAAGCGTGGAACGCAGCCAGCAAGGCGGTTTGCGCGGTTTCGCGAGCGGACGGAATGCCCCCTCATGTTAACGGAGAACCACGCGGGACTCAGCCCGGCTTGCCAGTGAGCCGTGCGCCCGGTTCCCCGCCGTGCGGAGGCTTCAAGGCCGCGTGACGCAAGCGGCGCCTCGGCCGGTCGGGTGACCGGTGAAAATCAAAAGAGGAGACAGTCAAGTTGCATTCCGAACCACTCATCTCTTGAGCGTCCTGCGGCCGGTAACCGGCACGCGGCCCGCGCGCATCTAATGAAAAGCACGCGCGCGCGGCACTCCGGCGCCCGTCCGTCCAGTGTTTTGCCTGTTTTGCCTGTTTGACCAACCACCGCACCCTGGTGATCAGGGGCCAATCGTTTTTTGTTCAGGTGTCTGGAGGAGATAAGCAATGAAATTCCGCGCGATCATGGGCGCCCTGTGCGCAGCAGGTCTGTTGGGTGGCGTCGCCACGGCGCAAGCGGCCGAGTCCCTCGAAGTGCTGCACTGGTGGACTTCGGGCGGCGAGTCGAAGGCCGTCGGCGTGCTCAAGGACGACATGACGAAGCAGGGCTATGTGTGGAAGGACTTCGCGGTCGCCGGTGGCGCGGGCGCGGCGGCCATGACCGCACTGAAGACCCAGGTGATCTCGGGCAACGCACCGACGGCCGCCCAGATCAAGGGTCCGCTGATCCAGGAATGGGCTGAGCAGGGCGTGCTGGTGAACGTCGACTCCGTCGCCGGCGACTGGAAGGCCAATCTGCCGCCGCAGATCGACAAGATCATGCACGCCGACGGCCACTACGTGGCAGCGCCGTTCTCGGTGCACCGCGTGAACTGGGTGTGGATCAACAAGGCAGCGCTCGACAAGGTGGGCGGCAAGGCGCCGACAACGTGGCCGGAATTCTTCGCGCTGGCCGACAAGATGAAGGCCGCGGGCATCCAGGCGGTCGCCGCCGGTGGTCAGCCGTGGCAGGACCTGACGCTGTGGGAAGACGTGGTCCTCTCGCAGGGCGCGGACTTCTACAAGAAGGCACTCGTCGACCTCGACCAGAAGACCCTCACGTCGCAGCAGATGGTCGGCGTGTTCGACACGGTCCGCAAGATCGAGTCGTACATGGATAACGGCCGCACGGGCCGCGACTGGAACCTCGCCACGGCCATGGTCATCAACGGCAAGGCCGGCATGCAGTTCATGGGCGACTGGGCCAAGGGCGAGTTCGCGAACGCGAACAAGCAGCCGGATACGGACTACGTTTGCGCAGCCGTGCCGGGCACGGCAAAGGCCTACACTTTTAACGTCGACTCGTTCGTGTTCTTCCAGCAGAAGGGCCAGAAGGAGGCAACGCCTGGCCAGCTCGCCCTCGCGAAGACGATCATGAGCCCGGGCTTCCAGGAGCAGTTCAGCCTGTACAAGGGTTCGATTCCGGTTCGTCTCGGCGTGGACATGAGCAAGTTCGACGCATGCGCGAAGAAGTCGTACGCGGATGAGCAGGTCGCGATCAAGGCCGGCGGCTATGTGCCGTCGCTCGCTCACGGCATGGCTCAGCCGGACGCAACGGCCGGTGCGATCACCGACGTCGTGACGAAGTTCATGAACTCGAACCAGGATTCGAAGAGCGCGGTCGAAGCGCTCGCGAAGGCTGCGAAGACGAAGTGAGCGTAGCAGGTTAGTGCTGTAAGACGGGGGGCGCCATACGTGGCGCGCCCCGGGCATGACGGTTCACTCTCTGAACCCCATCATCGTGCGAAAGCGGTTTTCGCACCGTACCAGGAGTTGCGCAGTGACTGCTTCTCTTAGCGGCAACGGCAAGGCGGCCACGCCTGCTACCCGCCGCGCGTCGCCCATGGCGGCGCTCGCAGACCGCTGGATCCCGAAGCTGGTGCTTTCGCCCAGCATTCTGATCAGCCTCGTATTCGTCTACGGCTTCATTCTCATTACCGGGTATCTGTCGCTCTCGACCTCGCGACTGATGCCGCGCTATGAATTCGCGGGTCTCGACCGCTATCGCGAGCTGTTCGCGAACGACGTCTGGTGGACGTCGGCGCAGAACCTCGGATGGTTCGGCATCCCGTTCATCGCGATCTGCGTAGGGCTCGGGCTGTTCCTCGCGATCCTGCTCGACCAGCAGATTCGTCAGGAAGGCGCGCTGCGCGCGGTGTTCCTCTATCCGATGGCGCTCTCGTACATCGTGACGGGCACGGCATGGCAGTGGATCTTCAATCCGGACCTCGGCATTCAGCAGGTGATGCACAGCATCGGCTGGACGAGCTTCCACATCGACTGGCTCAACGACCCGGACAAGGCCATTTTCTGTATCGTGGTCGCCGCCGTGTGGCAATCCACGGGCTTTTGCATGGCGCTGTTCCTCGCCGGTCTGCGCGGTGTCGATAGCGAAATCTTCAAGGCAGCCCAGGTGGACGGCGCGACGCTGCCCACGATCTACCGCAAGATCGTGATTCCAAGCATGCGTCCGGTGTTTTTCTCCGTGCTGCTGATCCTGTGCCACATCACGATCAAGACGTTCGACCTCGTCGTCGCCTTGACGGCCGGTGGTCCGGGCACGTCGTCGTCGCTGCCGGCCATCTTCATGTACACGTTTTCGTTCAACCGCGGGCAGCTCGGCGTCGGCGCAGCTTCGTCGATGATGATGCTCGCCACGGTCGTGGCCGTGCTCGTGCCGCTCATGTATCTGGAATCGAGGAGCACGCGCAATGCAGCCTAAGATGAACGTGAGCCGCGTGGTCATCTATGCGGCGCTGATCCTGTTCGCGTTGTACTTCCTGTTCCCGCTCTACGTGATGCTGTCGACGTCGTTCAAGTCGCTCGACCAGATTCACACGGGCACCATGCTCTCGCTGCCCACGAGCCCGACCTTCGCGCCGTGGATCAAGGCGTGGAGCGAAGCGTGTACCGGCGTTCGCTGTGACGGCATGCAGCCGTTCTTCATGAACTCGGTGAAGATGGTGATTCCGGCCGTGCTGATCTCGTCGATCATCGGCGCGTTCAACGGCTACGTGCTCACGCACTGGCGCTTTCGCGGCGCGGACGCGCTCTTCACGATGCTGCTGGTGGGCTGCTTCATCCCGTTCCAGGCCATCCTGTTGCCGATGGCGCGTCTCGAAGGCTTCCTCGGCCTGTCGAACACGATCGGCGGTCTGGTGCTGGTGCACGTCGTGTACGGCATTGCGTTCACCACGATGTTCTTCCGCAACTTCTACGTGAGCGTGCCCGCTGAACTCGTGAAGGCCGCGCGCATCGACGGCGCCGGTTTCTTCATGATCTTCACGCGCATCATGCTGCCGATCTCGCTGCCCATCTTCATGGTGTGCCTGATCTGGCAATTCACGCAGATCTGGAATGACTTCCTGTTCGGTATCGTGTTCTCGGGCGTCGATTCGATGCCGATCACGGTGGCGCTGAACAATCTCGTGAACACGTCCACGGGCGTGAAGGAATACAACGTCGACATGGCCGGCGCGATCATCGCCGCGCTGCCCACGCTGCTCGTCTACGTAATCGCCGGCCGCTACTTCGTGCGTGGCCTCACGGCGGGCGCGGTGAAGGGCTAACTGCGCGACAGAACGCGCATTCGATTAAAGGATTCATAGCATGGCAAGCCTTTCCATTCGCGACGTCTACAAGACCTACCCGAACGGGGTGCCCGTCCTCAAGGGCGTCAACATCGACATCGAAGACGGCCAGTTCCTGATTCTGGTCGGCGGCTCGGGCTGCGGGAAGTCGACGCTGCTCAACATGATCGCGGGTCTCGAAACCGTGACCAAGGGCGAGATCATGATGGACGGCAAGGTGGTGAACAACCTCTCGCCGAAGGATCGCGATATCGCGATGGTGTTCCAGTCGTACGCGCTCTATCCGTCGATGACGGTGCGCGAGAACATCTCGTTCGGCCTGAACATCCGCAAGGTGCCGAAGGCCGAGCAGACCCAGATCGTCGACCGCGTGTCGAGCATGCTGCAGATCCAGCATCTGCTCGACCGCAAGCCGGGCCAGCTTTCGGGCGGCCAACGTCAGCGCGTCGCCATGGGCCGCGCACTGGCGCGCGATCCGATCATGTTCCTGTTCGACGAACCGCTCTCGAACCTCGACGCCAAGCTGCGTATCGAGATGCGTTCGGAAATCAAGCTGCTGCATCAGCGCGTGGGCAAGACCATCGTCTACGTGACGCACGACCAGATCGAGGCAATGACGCTCGGCGACCGCATCGCGGTCATGAAGGACGGCATCGTGCAGCAGTTCGGCGCGCCGCAGGACATCTACGACTCGCCGTCGAACCTGTTCGTCGCGGGCTTCATCGGCGCGCCGCCGATGAACTTCATCGAAGGCAAGCTGGTGGAGCAGGGTTCGGGCATCGGCATCGAGCTCGACACGGGCGTGGCGCGCAACGTGCTGAACCTGCCGTTCGACGCGAACAAGGTGCGCGGCCATATCGGCCAGAATGTGGTGCTGGGCCTGCGCCCCGAGCGCATCACCGACGCGCGCAGCTCGCACGACGGCCACGGCCACGAACTGCAGCGCCACGCGGTGCAGGTCGATGTGATCGAGCCGACTGGTCCGGACACGCTCGTGTTCGCGCAGGTCAACGGCAAGCGCATCGTGAGCCGCGTGCACCCGGGCGCGAATCCGCAGCCGCTCAACAACATGGATCTGCTGTTCGACGTTTCGAAGGCCGTGCTGTTCGACCCGAAGACGGAAGCACGTATCGCCTGATCTTCGTTCACCGGTTTGTCCGGCGCGATAAAAAACCCCGTTCGCTGCGCAAGCAGCAACGGGGTTTTTTCGTATCGGCGCGACGATGACGGGTTCGGTCAGGGCGCGTGTGTATGATGCTGCCCGTGTCCGACCGGGTGCGGCTGCAACAGCACGAGCACGGCGCCCGCGCCGCCGTCGTGCGGCCGCGCCTGGCAGAACGCGATGACTTCTTCCTTTTGCACGAGCCACGCGCGCACCTTGCCCTTGAGCACGGGCTCCTTGCCGACGGAACCGAGGCCCTTGCCGTGGATCACGCGCACGCAGCGCAGCCCGCGCTTGCCCGCTTCACGGATGAAGTCCTGTAGCGCCTCGCGCGCTTGCTCGCGGCGCATGCCGTGCAGGTCGAGTTGCGCCTGCACGATCCACGTGCCGCGCCGCAGCTTCTTGACGACTTCCTCGCTCACGCCGGGGCGGTGATAGTAGAGCGAGTCGTCGGTGTCGAGAAACGCTTCCGGGTCGAATTCGTCGGAGATCGCTTCGTGCAGCACGGCCTGCTCGTCGAGCCGCGTTTGCAGCGGCAACGGCACGGGTGCTGCCCGGCGCGGCTGCGCGCGCGCGGGCTGCTTGAGCGGCGCGATCTGGCCGATCTCGCGGCGAAAGAGATCACTGTCGGCGGCGGCTTCGACACGCGCCGCCTGCGCGGCCACGCGTTCGCGCTCGCGCTGGCGGGTTTGCACCTTGAGCGCGTCGCGCAGGCTGCCGAGGCCGGCGAAGCCAGAAGCCGTCTTGCCTGGCGTGGCTTCTTCCGTTGCCGGAGCCGGCGTGGGCGCTGGAGCCTGGCGAGCCGGGGCGGGGCGCCTGGGCTCGCCCGGGTGGGGCACGTTCTTGGGCATGACGAAAAACGCTGGGTGAAGCCCGCTCGTCCGGCTCAGCGGTCGGCTTCGGCGCTCATCACGTGCGCCTGGCCCAGCTCGTTGACGGTCTCGAGGTAGCGCTGCGCGTCGAGTGCGGCCATACAGCCCGTACCCGCGCTCGTGATCGCCTGGCGATAGACGTGATCCTGCACGTCGCCGGCCGCGAACACGCCCGGCACGCTCGTACCGGTAGCATTGCCGTTCAGGCCGCCGTTCGTGATGATGTAGCCGTTCTTCATCTCGAGCTGGCCTTCGAAGATGTCCGTGTTCGGCTTGTGGCCGATCGCAACGAACAGACCCTGCAGGTCGAGCTCGGTGGTCTCGCCCGTCTTCACGTTCTTGATGCGCAGGCCGTTTACGCCGCCTTCGTTGCCCTTGACTTCGTCGAGCACGTGGTCCCACTTGATGTCGACCACGCCTTCCTTTTCCTTTTCCAGCAGGCGGTCGATCAGGATCGGCTCGGCGCGGAACTTGTCGCGGCGGTGAATGACCGTGACCTTCTTCGCGATGCCCGAGAGGTAGAGCGCTTCTTCGACGGCCGTGTTGCCGCCGCCGATCACGGCGACGTGCTGGTTGCGGTAGAAGAAGCCGTCGCAGGTCGCGCACGCCGAGACGCCGCGGCCCATGTACAGCTCTTCGCTCGGCAGGCCGAGGTATTGCGCCGACGCGCCGGTCGCGATGATGAGCGAGTCACAGGTGTACTCGGCCGAATCGCCGATCAGGCGGATGGGCTTTTCGTCGAGCCTGGCCGTATGGATGTGATCGAACACGATTTCCGTATTGAAGCGCTCGGCATGCTCGAGAAAACGCTGCATCAGTTCGGGGCCTTGCACGCCGTTCGGGTCTGCGGGCCAGTTTTCGACGTCGGTCGTCGTCATGAGCTGGCCGCCTTGGGCCAGGCCGGTGACGAGCAGCGGCGAAAGGTTCGCGCGCGCCGCATAGACGGCGGCCGTGTAGCCGGCGGGGCCGGAACCGAGAATCAGGACTTTGGCGTGTTTGGTTGCAGACATGATCGAATTCCGTAGAAAGACGCTGCGTGGCGCGTAAGGTCGGGCGCCCGGCGAGGGCCGCCCGGCATTGCGGCGGGGCTCACGCATGTAATTGGGCATCAGCCCGCAATTATAAAGGCGGGGGACGTTCGCCGCTCGATGAAGCTTCCTCATCGGCGCGATAGCCTGAGCGTTGCGGGCGGGGCGCGCAGTGCGGATCGGCGGGTGCGGCGCGGCCGGATGTCGCTTTGTGGCGCGCCCGCAGCGTTGTCAGTTACCGTCATTTACAGCGAGGGGCCGCCGGGGCCGAAACAACGCGTTTACAATAGGCCCGATCGGACGACGGCGGCCGCGCCCGTCTGCCCGGGGTTTCGGGCATACGGAAGGACTGGCGGACCGCAAATGCATCAAGAATCAGCCCAGGATTCAATGGCCAAAGCTCCCTTTTCCGCGCAGGCGCAGGCATTGCCTCACCGCATGTCGCGCCTTTTCACCGAAATTCGCTGGATCCTGCAGGTCGCGCTAGGCGTATTCCTGCTGATGGCGCTCATCAGTTACAGCCGCCACGACCCGAGCTGGACGCACGCGGCCCAGGTCGACCACATCTCGAACTGGGCGGGGCGCGTCGGCGCGCGCGTCTCGGACATCCTGCTGCTGCTGTTCGGCCTGTCCGCCTACTGGTGGATCGTGCTGCTCGGGCGCCTCATCTCGGCAAACTACCAGCGCATCACGCGCCACGAAGCGATTGCCGACGATGACGAGGACAAACCGCGCGACATCAGTTGGGTCGCCGAAGCCTTGTCGTTCGTGCTCGTCATGCTGTCGA
The DNA here is from genome assembly GCF_040965835.1 of Paraburkholderia sp. BR10872. Classification (NCBI taxonomy): domain Bacteria; kingdom Pseudomonadati; phylum Pseudomonadota; class Betaproteobacteria; order Burkholderiales; family Burkholderiaceae; genus Paraburkholderia; species Paraburkholderia sp. BR10872. The sequence continues at coordinate 107,236 of NZ_JBFRCN010000022.1, read as the reverse complement.
GCTGCGGCATCGAAGCGCTGCGCATGTGGTCGCTCAAGGTGCAACTGCCCCAGACGCCCGGCGGCGTGGTGGGCGGCGCGGTGGCGCGCGGCGTTTCACACGCGCTCGGCTTCACGGGCGGTACGCTCGCGCTGTTGCTCGGGCTCGCGATCGGTCTTTCGCTCTACTTCCGCTTTTCGTGGCTTTCGGTCGCCGAAAAGGTCGGCGAATACATCATCAACGCCGTGACCATGGCGAGGCTGCGCCGCGAGGCGGGCCGCGACCGCAAGCTCGGCGAAGCGGCGGCCGTCAAGCGCGAAGGCAAGGTCGAGCGTGGCCGCGTGAAGATCGAGGAACACGAGCCGGTTACGATCGTGCCGCCGGTGGTCACGCCGCAGCGCTCCGAGCGCGTCGAGAAAGAGCGTCAGGTGCCGCTCTTCAAGGATCTGCCGGGAGACTCCACGCTACCGGCGATCTCGCTGCTCGACCCGGCTTCGGCCACCCAGGAAACCATCTCCGACGACACGCTCGAATTCACCTCGCGCCTGATCGAGAAGAAGCTCAAGGACTTCGGCGTGGACGTCGCCGTGGTGGCCGCGTATCCGGGCCCGGTCGTCACGCGCTACGAGATCGAGCCGGCCACGGGCGTGAAGGGCAGCCAGATCGTGGGCCTCGCGAAGGATCTCGCGCGTTCGCTCTCGCTCGTCTCGATCCGTGTGGTGGAAACGATTCCGGGCAAGAATTTCATGGCGCTGGAACTGCCGAACCAGCGCCGCCAGACTGTGCGGCTTTCGGAAATCCTCGGCTCGGCGGTCTATTCCGACGCGCCTTCGGCGCTCACCATGGGCCTTGGCAAGGACATCGGCGGCAAGCCGGTATGCGCCGATCTCGCGAAGATGCCTCACCTGCTCGTGGCCGGCACGACCGGCTCGGGCAAGTCGGTGGGGATCAACGCGATGATCCTCTCGCTGCTCTACAAGGCGAGCGCCGAGCAGGTCCGCATGATCCTGATCGATCCGAAGATGCTCGAAATGAGCGTCTACGAGGGCATTCCGCATCTGCTCTGCCCGGTCGTGACCGACATGCGTCAGGCCGGCAACGCGCTGAACTGGACCGTGGCCGAGATGGAGCGCCGCTACAAGCTCATGAGCAAGCTGGGCGTGCGCAATCTCGCGGGCTACAACAACAAGATCGAAGAGGCGAACAAGCGCGAGGAGAAGATACCGAACCCGTTCAGCCTCACGCCGGACGATCCGGAACCGTGCCAGAAGCTGCCGCATATCGTGGTCGTGATCGACGAACTCGCCGACCTCATGATGGTGGTCGGCAAGAAGGTCGAGGAGCTGATCGCACGTATCGCGCAGAAGGCGCGCGCCGCCGGCATCCACCTGATTCTCGCGACGCAGCGGCCTTCGGTGGACGTCATCACCGGCCTCATCAAGGCCAACGTGCCGACGCGCATTGCGTTCCAGGTCTCCTCGAAGATCGACTCGCGCACGATTCTCGACCAGATGGGCGCCGAGTCGCTGCTGGGCATGGGCGACATGCTCTACCTGCCGCCGGGCACGGGTCTGCCCGTGCGCGTGCACGGCGCGTTCGTCGCCGACGACGAGGTGCACCGCGTCGTCGAGAAGCTCAAGGAGCAGGGCGAGCCGAACTATATCGAGGGCATTCTCGAAGGCGGGGTGGGCGGCGAAGGCGACGAGGGCACCGCTGCGGGAACCAGCGGCACTGGCGACGAGTCCGATCCACTGTATGACCAGGCCGTCGAAGTGGTCATCAAGAATCGCCGCGCGTCGATTTCGCTCGTGCAGCGGCACTTGCGCATCGGCTACAACCGCGCGGCGCGGCTGCTCGAACAGATGGAGCAGTCGGGGCTCGTTTCGGCGATGTCGTCGAGCGGCAACCGCGAGATCCTCGTGCCCAACCGCGGCGACGCCGAATAAGCCATGCCAGGCCGCCGCGCGCCTTGGCAACGGCCCGGCAGCGGCTGCGGCAACCCGACGGCCAAAGACACACCTCTTGGAGAACGATAGATGCAGTATCCGGCTGGACTTCCGACCCGCTTTGCGCGCGCAGCGCGCCGCGCGCTCTTCGTTGCGCTTGGCGCGTCGGTCCTGATGGTCTCGCAGGCGTATGCGAGCGGCACCGATCAACTGAAGCAGTTCGTCTCACAGGTCCATTCCGCGCGCGGCAGTTTCGTGCAGCGGGAACTCAAGGCGCCCTCGGGCGCGAAGAACGCCAGCGACGCCATTGCCACGGCCACGATGAACGCCAAGACTTCGAGCGGCACATTCGTGTTCGCGCGGCCCGGCAAGTTCATCTGGTCGTATGAGAAGCCGTATCAGCAGGTGCTGCAGTCGGACGGCGACAACCTCTACGTCTATGACAAGGACCTGAACCAGGTGACCGAGCGCAAGCTCGGCGGCGCGCTCGGCGCGAGCCCGGCGGCGATCCTGTTCGGCAGCAACGATCTCGACAAGAACTTCACGCTCTCCGACGCGGGCGTGAAGAACGGCATCGACTGGCTGGAGCTGATTCCGAAGTCGAAGGACACGCAGTTCAAGAGCGTGGGCATCGGCTTTCGCGACGGCAACCTCGAAGCCATGGAGCTGCACGACGTGTTCGGCAACGTGACGCTGCTCACGTTCTCCAACATCGAGAAGAACCCGACGCTGCCGGCTTCGACCTTCAAGTTCGTGCGGCCGCCAGGCGCCGATCTGATCACGGGCGGCTCGAACTAAAGCCGTTCACCTCACGCACCACGTAAAAACGGGCGGCTCTTTGCAGGCCGCCCGTTTTTCTTTGTGCGCAGCGGTTTGTCAGGCCGTGAAGCGGATCACGCCGTCCGCGCCGGTCGTGCGCGTGACTTTGCCTTCGAGCCACAGCAGGTTCAGGTGCGCGAGCGCTTCGCCCATCGCGAAAGTCATCTGGTGGATGTCGAGCTCGCGCTTGAACATCATCGGCACGATGTCGGCGGCGCTTTGCGGCGCTCGCCCGCACGCTTCGATCACTTCGGCAAGACGCGCGTCATGGTGCGCGCGCAACTGCGCGATGCGCGTGCGCACGCCGCGAAACGGCTTGCCGTGCGAGGGCAGCACGAGCGTGTTCTCGGGCAGCGTTTCGTAGCGACCGAGCGATTCGAGGTAGAGGCCGAGCGGATTGCCTTCCGGCTCCATGTCGAACACGGAGACGTTGGTCGAGATGCGCGGCAGCACCATGTCGCCGGAGATCAGCACGCCGGTTGCTTCGCAGAACAGCGCGCAATGCTCGGGCGAGTGGCCGTAGCCTGTGATGACGCGCCAGTCGCGGCCGCCGATCGCCACCGTATCGGCTTCGCGCAGGCGGCGGTACTGCGTGGGGAGCGCTGGCACGAGGCTGCCGTAGTAGCCGCGGCGGTTGCGCAGCTTGTCGAGCGAGGCTTCGTCCTTAAGCCCGTGACGCGCGAAATGACGCGCGGCGCCTTCGCCGCCCGCGTTCGAGCCGTCGCCGGCCGCCATCACGCGGGCCTGCATATATTCGCCGAGCGTGGTCCACAGGCGCACGTCCCAGCGTGCTTTGTCTCCGCCCGCGCAGATCCAGTGTGCAAGGCCGATATGGTCGGGGTGGCAATGCGTGACGAGCACGCGCAGCACCGGCAGGTCTTCCAGCTGGTTCTCGAACACGGCTTCCCAGCGGGCCTTGATGGTGTCGTTGGTGATGCCGCAGTCCACCACAGTCCAGCCTTGCTGGCCGTCGATCTCGTCGCGCAGCAGCCAGAGGTTGATGTGGTCGAGCGCGAACGGCAGCGGCATGCGCAGCCATTTCACGCCGGGCGCGACGTCGAAGGCGAGGCCGGGCTCCGGCAGGGTGTCGGCGTAGGGATAGTCGAGCTGGTGTTCGAGGGCGTTCATTGGGGGTGTCTTCTCTTGTCGACCAGAGTTAGCGCTTACTCTGGTCCCATGTAAAACGGTCGACCAGAGTTAGCGCTTGAGCACCGACTCCGGCCCCATGCAAAGCGCGTCTTGCGCGTCGCTCCTGCCGGTTGCGTAACCGCGTACTTGACGATAACGTAAACGTCGATTCTATCGTCCCTCGCGCTGTCGTGCAGACAACAGCCGGGCCAGCCGCCTTTCGCACACCATGACGACCCAGTACACGATTACCGAACTCGCCCGGGAATTCGACGTAACGCCGCGCGCGATCCGTTTCTACGAGGACCAGGGCCTTCTGGCACCCAGCCGGGAAGGCGCGGGTGGCCTGAAGCGCGTCTTTTCGGGGCGCGATCGCACGCGGCTGAAGCTGACGCTGCGCGGCAAGCGCCTCGGCTTCACGCTCTCGGAGATCCGCACGCTGCTCGACCTCTACGAGTCGCCGACCGACACGCTCCCGCAACTCCAGGCGTTCCTCGACACCGTGGTGCATCACCGCGAGATACTCGAGCGCCAGCGCGCGGACCTCGACGCGACGCTCGAAGACCTCGCGCAGTACGAGTCCCAGGCGCGCGCGCTGCTCGACAGGAATGTGGCGCACGAAAGCGACGCTCCCGCCGCCGCTCGCGCGAAACCCTGACGCCCGCGCAACGGGCATGGCCGCCATGAAACACTTCCCGAAACTGCTTTCTTCGCAGATCGGCTTCGATGTCGCGCAGACCATGCTCGACGGCTTCAACCGTCACTACCACAACTTCTGCGACGCGGCGGCGAGGGCGCGGACGTTCTTCGAGGCCGCCGACTGGCGCGCCCTGCAGCAGCTTGCGCGCGAGCGCATCGCCTCTTACGACGATCGCGTGAAGGAATGCGTGGTCGCGCTCGAAGACGAATACGGTGCCGAGAGCATCGACGACGAGGTGTGGCAGCAGATCAAGCTGCACTACATCGGCCTGCTCACGACGCACCGGCAGCCCGAATGCGCGGAGACGTTCTTCAACTCCGTGTGCTGCAAGATCCTGCATCGCTCGTACTTCAACAACGATTTCATCTTCGTGCGGCCCGCCATCTCGACCGAATACATCGAGAACGACGAGCCCGCCGCGAAGCCCACTTACCGCGCGTACTATCCGGGCAAGGACGGCGTCGCGGCGACGCTCGAGCGCATCGTCACGAACTTCCAGCTGCAGACGCCGTTCGAGGATCTCGGGCGCGACGTCGACTGCATCATGCAGACGATGCTCGACTCCTTTGGTGTGGTCGAGCCCAAGCCGAACTTCCAGATTCACGTGCTGTCGTCGCTGTTTTTCCGGCACAAAGGCGCGTATATCGTCGGGCGCATCATCAACGGCGATCTGCTCGCGCCGTTCGTCGTGCCGATCCGTCATGTGGAGTCGGGCAAGCTTGCACTGGACACGGTGCTGCTGCGCACGGAGCAGCTGCTCATCCTCTTCAGCTTCTCGCACTCGTACTTTCTGGTGGACATGGAAGTGCCGTCTGCCTATGTCGAGTTTCTGCGCACCATCATGCCGCGCAAGGCCAAGGGCGAAATCTACACGTCGCTCGGGTTGCAGAAGCAGGGCAAGAACCTGTTCTATCGCGACTTGCTGCACCACCTCTCGCATTCGAGCGACCAGTTCATCGTCGCGCCCGGCATCCGCGGCATGGTGATGATCGTGTTCACGCTGCCTTCGTATCCGTATGTGTTCAAGGTCATCAAGGACAGCTTTCCCGCGCCGAAAGAGACTACGCGCGAGCAGGTCGAAGCGAAGTATCAGCTCGTGAAGCGCCACGACCGGCTTGGGCGCCTTGCCGACACGCTGGAATATTCGAGCGTGGCGCTGCCCATCGCGCGGCTCGACCACGCGCTCGTGCGTGAGCTGCAGACGCTGGCGCCCTCGATGCTCGAGTACGAGGGCGATAACCTCGTGATCCGTCACGTCTACATCGAGCGGCGCATGGTGCCGCTCAATCTCTATCTGCAGAACGGCAGCGACGCGGAAGTCGAGCATGGCATTCGCGAATACGGCAACGCGATCAAGGACCTGCTGCGCGCGAACATCTTTCCGGGCGACATGCTCTACAAGAATTTCGGCGTGACGCGCAACGGCCGCGTGGTGTTTTACGACTACGACGAGATCGAATACCTCACCGACTGCAACGTGCGCGCCGTGCCGCCGCCGCGTAATGAGGAAGACGAACTATCGGGCGAGCCATGGTACCCGGTCGGCCCGCGCGACATCTTTCCGGAGACGTACGGCACATTTTTGCTCGGCGATCCGCGCGTGAAGCGCGCATTTCTCGCCCATCACGCGGACTTCTTCGAGCCCGGGCTCTGGCAGGAAAGCCGCGCGAGGCTCATCGCGGGCGAAGTGCCGGACTGCTTTCCTTACGACGCATCGATTCGTTTTAGCGTGTGTTACCCAGAACGTTTCGCGCGTGAAGACGCGCCGGTCGCGCGCGTTGCCTGAACGCGCGTGCGGCCAACAGCGAATGCAAACGGATTCATCAAGGAGCAAAACATGAGTGAGACGCAAAAGCAGGACGCCATCGTGATCGTTTCGGCGGTGCGCACGCCGATGGCGGGCTTTCAGGGTGATTTCGCGACGCTCACCGCGCCGCAGCTTGGCGCGGCGGCGATCGCGGCGGCCGTCGAGCGCGCCGGGTTGAAGCCCGAACAGGTCGACGAGGTCGTGATGGGCTGCGTGCTGCCCGCGGGGCAGGGCCAGGCGCCCGCGCGCCAGGCGGCGCTCGGCGCGGGGCTGCCGCTCGCAGCGGGTGCCACGACCGTCAACAAGATGTGCGGCTCGGGCATGCGCGCGGCGATGTTCGCGCACGACATGCTGCTGGCGGGTTCGGCCGATGTGATCGTCGCGGGCGGCATGGAGAGCATGTCGAACGCGCCTTATCTGCTGCCGAAGGCGCGCTCCGGCATGCGCATGGGCCACGGCCAGGTGCTCGACCACATGTTCCTCGACGGCCTCGAAGACGCCTATGACAAGGGCCGCCTGATGGGCACGTTCGCGGAAGAATGCGCGGGCGAGTACGACTTCTCGCGCGAGCGCCAGGACGCGTTCGCGATCGAGTCGCTCAAGCGCGCGAAACGCGCCAACGAGGACGGCTCGTTCGCATGGGAGATCGCGCCGGTGAAGGTGGCCTCGCGCGCAGGCGAAACGACCATCGAACGCGACGAGCAGCCGTTCAAGGCCAATCTCGACAAGATCCCGACGCTCAAGCCCGCGTTCAGCAAAACCGGCACGGTGACGGCGGCGAATTCGTCGTCGATTTCGGACGGCGCGGCGGCGCTCGTGATGATGCGCGAATCGACGGCGAAGCAACTCGGCCTCAAGCCGCTCGCACGCGTGACGGGCCATTCGACCTTTGCACAGCAGCCCGCGAAGTTCACGACGGCGCCGGTGGGTGCGATCAGGAAGCTGTTCGAGAAGACCGGCTGGGCGGCGGGCGACGTCGATCTCTACGAGATCAACGAGGCCTTTGCCGTGGTCACGATGGCCGCGATGAAGGAGCACGATCTGCCGCACGAGAAGGTCAACGTGAACGGCGGCGCGTGTGCGCTCGGTCACCCGATCGGCGCTTCGGGCGCACGCATTCTCGTGACGCTGATCGGCGCATTGCGCGCACGCGGCGGCAAACGCGGCGTGGCGACGTTGTGCATCGGCGGCGGAGAGGCCACGGCGATGGGCGTCGAACTGCTGTAGGCTGGCGCCAGACGAAGCGCGCCGCATTGCAAGGCGGCGCGCTGCAGCGGTTTCCATGCACGGACAAGCAAGGTGACGAGATGAAAACAGCGTTGATCGTGGGCGCGTCGCGGGGCCTGGGTTTCGAGTTCGCGCGGCAGTATGCGAAAGCCGGCTGGCGCGTGCTGGCCACGGCGCGCGGGCCCGAAGCGCTCGAAGCCCTGCGCGCAATCGGCGCGCAGACCTTCCAGCTCGATATCGCGCGGCCCGAGGAAATTGCTGCGCTCGGCTGGAAGCTCGACGGCGAACGGCTCGACGTGGCGCTCGTCGTCTGCGGCGTCTACGGCCCGCGCACCGAGGGCGTGGAGACCATCACGGCCGAAGACTTCGAATACGTGATGAACACCAACGTGCGCGGTCCGATGCAACTGATCCCCGTTCTGTTGCCGCTCGTCGACGACGCCCACGGCGTGCTCGGCGTGCTGTCGAGCCGCATGGGCAGCATTGCGGAGACCACGGGCACGACGGGCTGGCTCTATCGCGCGAGCAAGGCCGCGCTCAACGACGTGCTGAAGATCACCTCGCTGCAAACTCGCCGCGCCACCTGCGTCGCGCTGCATCCGGGCTGGGTGCGCACCGACATGGGCGGCGCGCACGCGGCGATCGACCCGGCGGTGAGCGTCGCCGGCATGCGCGAGGTGGTGGCCGAGGCGGCCGCCGCGCGCGACGTCTTCAATGGCCGCTTCTTCCAGTACGACGGCACCGAACTCGACTGGTAAAGCGCCGCCCGTCTGCGCTACGCTTGCGGCCTCTCGCAACGGAGCCTCGACCCATGAACGCTGAAACCGCGCGCGTTGTCTCGCCCGCCACCCGGCCCACCGATTGTCCTTGCGGCGGCGCTGCGCCCAACCAGAAGGCGGTCAGCAAGCCGCCGCGTTACGCGCAGTGCTGTGGCCGCTTCATCGACGCAGCGGCGATCCCCGCCACGGCGCTCGAGCTGATGCGCTCGCGCTACACGGCCTACGTGCTGGGTGAGGAGGCGTATCTGCGCTCGACGTGGGCGCCCGAAACCTGTCCCGCCGATCTCGACGTCGATCCCGCAGCCGAAGGCGCCCCGCGCTGGCTGGGTCTCGCGGTGAAGCGCCACGAACAACGCGACGACGCGCACGCGATCGTCGAATTCGTCGCGCGCTACAAAACGGGCGGCCGCGCGTTCCGGCTGCACGAGACGAGCCGCTTTACGCGCGGCGACGACGGCCGCTGGCGTTATGTTGACGGCGACGTTTCGTCGGGCTAACGAATAACTGACTGCCGGCAATATTTTCCGCAGCGAATTCCCTCGCCGGTTCGCTGACGACGCCAAAATTAATGCCTTTGCAAACAGGCGCTTACTGCAGAATCCCGCGGCTGTTGTCCGCGCGCGACGCTCACCACCCGGACCTTTTTTAAAACGCGCGCGTCCGGCGCGGGCCGAAAGTGCTTGTCCGCCTTGCCTCGTAGGGCCGCGCGAGGTTGGCATGCGTTATGCCGGGTTAGCCCTGAATTGCACAACAAATATTTGTCGTGCGAGTATCTAATCACGGTGCCCCGCACGATACGTAAGTGCATAGTGAAGAAGTTTTTTCACGTGATGCGTGTATCGACTGCAACGGGTGCTGGCGGCGGGTCTGATCGACGATAGAACTGCGCCGCGCAGGTGTTCCGATCGATGCAATTCCCCGTTACGGGTACACGCCCGCTCCTGGCGTCGCGGCCAGGCGCAACGGTGTCTCGTTGTGCCCTGAAAGGGCTGAAGCGTGGGTAATGGTCGGACGGTTGTCGGGTTCACAGCAGCAGGTCTTTTGCAGGTGGTGTAGCGCATGGCGTTCAGGAAGCTCCTTACCGGATGGGTCGTAGCCGGCACCGCGTGTGTGCTTTCGGTGGCTCACGCAGCGTCGCTTTCCGATCCGGCAAGTGCGAGCGCGAACGCGCAACTCGCCGCCAACACCCCGGCCACGCATTCCGCCAACGGCCCCCAATCCAGCCTCGCAGGCGGTCCCCTCGGCAGCGCCAACGTGCCGCGCATCGCGCTCGACGACGCGTATCTGCCCGTCGTGCCCGCCAGCATGAACGAGCAGGTGATCCGCGTTCCCGTCGATGCATCGGGTGACGTCACGCTCGAAACCACGATTTACCGCCCGAACGGCCCCGGCCCGTTCCCGATGGTGATCTTCAACCACGGCAAGATTCCCGGCGACCCGCACCTCCAGTCACGCAGCGACCCGCTCTCGTTCGCGCGCGAATTCGTGCGCCGCGGCTACGTCGTCGTCGCGCCGAACCGCCAGGGCTTCGCGGAGTCGGGCGGCTCGTATCAGCAGGACGGCTGCGATGTCGCGAACAACGGCCTGGGCCAGGCGGCCGATGTTGCCTCGACCATCGCGTACATGTCGAAGCAGCCTTATGTCGACGCGAGCCAGATCATCGTCGCGGGCACCTCGCACGGCGGCCTTGCCACCATGGCCTATGGCACCGAGGCGGCCAACGGCGTGCGCGCACTCATCAACTTCTCGGGCGGCCTGCGCCAGGACGCCTGCACGGGCTGGCAGAACAACCTGACGCAGGCGTTCGGCGACTACGGCGGCAAGGCCCGCGTGGCCTCGCTCTGGCTCTACGGCGACAACGACTCGGTCTGGTCGCCCGATCTCGTCGCGAAGATGTTCGCCGCTTACCGCGACGCCCAGACGGGTGAGGATCACCCGGCCGCGACGGCCAAGCTCGTGGACTTCGGCGCCTACAAGAACGACGCGCATCGCCTCGTGGGCGATCGCGACGGCGTGAAGATCTGGTGGCCGACGGTCGAGGCGTTCCTCGCCAACCGCGGCCTGCCGACGGCGGTGCAGTATCGCGTGGCCTCGCCGGTCGCGCCGCGCGGCACCGGCTTCGCGCAAATCGACTCGGTCGGCGCGGTGCCGTTCGTCGATCAGGCGGGCCGCGACGGTTATCGCAACTTCCTCAAGCAGTATCCGAGCCGCGCCTTCGCGGTGTCCGACTCCGGCGCGTGGTCATGGGCCGAAGGCGGCGACAATCCGATGGCCGTGGCGATCTCGAACTGTGAAAAGCACAGCGCCGATCCTTGCCGCCTCTATGCCGTCAACAACACGGTGGTCTGGAACAACGGCGGCACGCAGACCGCCCAGACCGACGAGAGCGACACCACGCGCGCCACGGCGGACAACACCGCCAACGACAGCGACCACCCGCTGGCGAGCCGGTAAGGACCGCTGCCCGGCGAGCGCCGGGCTCACACTCTCCATCGCGTTTGAAGCTTGCGGCCCCAGAGCGGGCCGCTTTGCCTTTGCGCGGCCCATTGCCTCGCACGCAACCCGTTGTGCCGCCCACTATCGGCTGACTTTCGCGCGCCCGCGCCGGCGGACGCGTCGCCAAAAATATCCGCCGCGCCGTCCTGCATTCTGCAATTTCGCACCGCCGCGCAGATTTTTTTGCGTAAGGCGGGTTCACTTTGCCGTCGTCATCTCCGCGCATTTCTGGTCTTTCTTTTCCATCGGTCCGGAGTTGTCCCGAACGGCGCGAAACGCCGCACCGCCGTGCGTTGGAGGGCGATTTCCGGGGTAGTGCATTGCGGCAGCTAACACGTTAATCTCGGTCCCGCTGTCGTATCGGGAGTCGTATTTGAATTCGCAATCTCACCTTGCCCGCGAAGATCGCGCCGCGACCGATTGGGTCGCTCGCAGCCTGCGCGCCGTGTGGCACCCTTGCACCCAGATGAAACATCACGAGCGCCTGCCGCTCGTGGCCGTCGCACGGGGCGAAGGCCCGTGGCTGCATGACCGCGAGGGCCGCCGTTACCTGGACGCGATCAGTTCGTGGTGGGTGAACCTCTTCGGCCACGCCAACGCCTCGATCAATGCCGCGCTCAAGGCGCAACTCGACACGCTCGAGCACGTCATGCTCGCGGGCTGCACGCACGAGTCCGCCGTGGAGCTCGCCGAGCGGCTGTCGGCGCGCACGGGCGGCGTGCTCGGCCATGCGTTCTTCGCTTCCGACGGCGCGTCGGCCGTCGAAATCGCGCTCAAGATGAGCTTTCATTCGTGGCGCAACCGCGGCGAGAGCGGCAAGCGTGAATTCGTCTGCCTTGCCAACAGCTATCACGGCGAGACCATCGGCGCGCTCGGCGTGACCGATGTGAAGCTCTTCAGGGATGCGTACGATCCGTTGCTGCATCACGCGCATGTGGTCGCTTCGCCCGACGCCCGCGCGGCGCAACCCGGCCAAACGGCGGCGGATGTCGCCGCGCGCGCGCTGGCCGATGTCGAGCGTCTTTTCATCGAGCGCGAGGGGCGCATCGCTGCGTTGATCGTCGAGCCGCTCGTGCAGTGCGCCGCCGGCATGGCGATGCACGATCCCGCGTATCTCAAGGGCCTGCGCGCGCTGTGCGACCGCCATCGCGTTCACCTGATCGCCGATGAAATCGCCGTCGGCTGCGGGCGCACCGGCACGTTCTTCGCGTGCGAGCAGGCCGACATCTGGCCCGATCTGCTCACGCTCTCGAAGGGCATCAGCGGCGGCTATCTGCCGCTTTCGATCGTGCTGTCGCGCGACGCGATCTACGAGTCGTTCTACGACGACGACACGACGCGCGGCTTCCTCCATTCGCATTCGTACACGGGCAATCCGCTCGCGTGCCGCGCCGCGCTCGCCACGCTCGATTTGTTCGAGCGCGATGACGTGCTGGTTGCGAACGCCCGCAAATCGGCGCATCTGCGCGAATTGTTCGATCCTCTCGCCGCGCATCCGCTCGTGCGCAACCTGCGCCAGTGCGGCACGATTCTCGCGTTCGACGTGGCGCTCGAAGACGCGCAGCGCGCGGCGACGTTTTCGCGCCGCTTCTTCGAAAACGCACTGCAGCGCGAACTGCTGCTGCGCCCGATCGGCACGACGGTCTACGTCATGCCGCCGTATATTCTGGACAACGAAATGCAGGCGTTCCTCGCTGCACGCACGCGCGAGACTTTCGACGCCACCGTCGCGGAGGACCTCTGACATGGCATTGCTCGATACCCTCGAACAGGGCTTGCGCGATATCGACGCGCACGGCCTGCGCCGGCGCCGCCGCACCGCCGACTCGCCTTGCAGCGCCCATATGCAGGTGGACGGCCGCGCGACTATCGGTTTTGCCAGCAACGACTATCTCGGCCTCGCCGCGCACCCGCAACTGGTCGCGGCCATCGCTGAAGGCGCGCAGCGTTACGGCGCGGGCAGCGGCGGCTCGCATCTGCTCGGTGGCCACTCGCGCGCTCACGCCCAGCTCGAAGACGATCTCGCGGCATTCGCGGGCACCTTCGTCGCTGCGCCGCGCGCGCTGTACTTCAGCACCGGCTACATGGCCAACCTGGCCGTGCTCACGGCGCTCGCGGGGCGCGGCACGACGATCTTTTCCGATGCGCTCAACCACGCCTCGCTGATCGACGGCGCGCGGCTCTCGCGCGCCGACATCCAGATCTATCCGCATGCCGACATGGCGGCGCTCGCCGCGATGCTCGAAGCCTCCGACGCGAGCGCGAAGCTGATCGTGAGCGACACGGTGTTCAGCATGGACGGCGATGTCGCGCCGCTCGCGCGTCTCGTCGAACTCGCGCAACAGCATGGCGCGTGGCTCGTGGTCGACGACGCACATGGTTTCGGCGTACTGGGCCCGCAGGGCCGCGGCTCGCTCGCGCAAGCCGCGCTGCGCTCGGAGCATCTCGTGATGGTCGGCACACTCGGGAAGGCGGCGGGCGTGTCGGGCGCGTTCATTTGCGCGCATGGCACCGTGATCGAGTGGCTTGTGCAGCGTGCGCGTCCGTACATCTTCACCACGGCTTCGTCGCCGGCGGTTGCGCATGCGGTGTCCGCGAGCCTGCGTTTGATCGAAGGCGAGGAGGGCGACGCGCGCCGCGCGCATCTCAAGCATCTGATCGCGCGCACGCGCGCGCTGCTCAGCGATACCTGCTGGCAACCCGTCGATTCGCATACCGCCGTGCAGCCGCTCGTCATCGGCGCGAACGAGGCGACGCTCGCGCTGCAGGCCACGCTCGAGCGCGACGGCCTGTGGGTGCCCGCCATTCGTCCACCGACCGTGCCCGAGGGCACCTCGCGTCTGCGCATTTCGCTCTCCGCTGCGCATTCGGATGCCGACCTCGACCGGCTGAACGCATCGCTGCAACGCGCGAGCCTCGAAGCACGGGAGCTTGTGCAATGACGGTTTCGCTTTTCGTCACCGGCACCGATACCGAGATCGGCAAGACCTTCGTGAGCGCGGCGCTGCTGCGCGGCTTCGCTCGCGCGGGGCTGCGCGCCACGGCGCTCAAGCCGATCGCCGCGGGCGCTTACGAGCGCGACGGCGTGTGGCACAACGAGGACGCCGATCAGCTCGACGCCGCCGCGAGCGTGCTGCTGCCGCCCGAGATCCGCACGCCGTTCCTGCTCAAAGAGCCCGCCGCGCCGCACATCGCCGCCGCGCTCGAAGGCGTGACGCTCGATATGGCGCGCATCGTCGATTGCTACGAGGCGGCCTGCGAGCGCGCGGATGCCGTCGTCGTGGAAGGCGTGGGCGGTTTTCGCGTGCCTCTTACGCCGACCGAAGACACCGCCGATCTCGCCGTCGCGCTCGGTCTGCCCGTCGTGCTCGTGGTGGGCATGCGCCTCGGCTGCATCAGCCACGCGCTGCTCACTGCCGAAGCGATTGCCGCGCGCGGATTGACGCTCGCGGGCTGGGTCGCGAACCGTATCGACCCGGCCATGACGTTCCCCGAGGAAAACATCGGCACGCTGCGCGAGCGCCTCGCCGCTCAGTACGGTGCGCCGCTCGTCGGCGTCGTGCCGCACATGCGCGGTGCGAGCGCCGACGACGCAGCCGGACATCTGAACATCGATGCGTTGCTCGCACGCCTGCGCGCCAACGCGTAATGCACTCAAGCACAGTCAAGCACAGTCACGTAAAGAAGGACCCGACACCATGACGCAAACCCACATCGACATCACAACGCTCAAGGCCACCGCGCCGAGCGCCCAGGCCGCAGCCGAAGCCGCCGCGCGCTGGAAAGTCGCCGACGTCGCCGCACTCTACGAGTTGCCGTTCAACGACCTGATGTTCCGCGCGCAGCAGGTGCATCGCGAGCATTTCGATGCGAACGCCGTGCAGCTTTCCACGCTTCTCTCGATCAAGACCGGCGGCTGCGAGGAAGACTGCGCGTACTGCCCGCAATCGGCGCATCACGACACGGAACTGGAAGCCGGCAAGCTGATGGAAGTCGACGCCGTGCTGGACGCGGCGCGCGCGGCCAAGGCAAACGGCGCGACGCGCTTTTGCATGGGCGCGGCGTGGCGCAATCCGAAGGATCGCCACCTCGAACCGATCAAGGACATGATCCGCGGCGTGAAGGCGATGGGTCTCGAAACCTGCGTGACGCTCGGCATGCTCGAAGATCACCAGGCGAAGGCGTTGGCCGATGCGGGCCTCGACTACTACAACCATAACCTCGATACGTCGCCGGAGTTCTACGGCAAGATCATTTCGACGCGCACCTACGAGGACCGCCTCGAGACGCTCGAACGCGTACGCGACGCGGGCATCAACGTGTGCTGCGGCGGCATCGTCGGCATGGGCGAGTCGCGCCGCGAACGCGCGGGCCTGATCGCCCAGCTCGCGAACATGGAGCCGTATCCGGAGTCGGTGCCCATCAACAACCTCGTGCAAGTCGCGGGGACGCCGCTCGAAGGCACGGAACCGATCGACCCGTTCGAATTCGTGCGCACGATCGCGGTGGCGCGCATCACGATGCCCAAGGCGATGGTGCGCCTCTCGGCGGGCCGCGAGCAGATGGACGACGCGCTCCAGGCACTGTGCTTCATGGCGGGCGCGAACTCGATTTTCTACGGCGACCAGCTGCTCACCACGAGCAACCCGCAGGCGCAAGCCGACCGCAAGCTGCTGCAGCGCCTGGGCATCACGGCGCAGGCCGCGCAGCATCTGCCCGCCGACGACCACGCTCATCACGACCATCACGGTCATGCGCACGGCGGCTGCGGCCATTGCGAGTGACGCTGCGCATGTCGCCAAAAGCAAAAACGCCAGGCTGCGTAGCCTGGCGTTTTTTATTGTCCAGCGAAAGTACGGCGCGTTACGCGTAAGCCGCGCGCCGGCGCCCCGCGAGCGCGAGATAGCACAGGGCGCCGATCACGAGCGAAGGCAGCGTCGCGCCGAGATTCGGCAGCCACTGGTTGAGCGCCTGATACGCGCCGAAACCGACCACCCACGCGACGAACGCGCTCACGTGCCAGCCGCCCGAATAGCCATAGGCGCCGTTCAGATCGGCGAGGGCCTGGGTGTCGATGCGGCGGCGGCGCACGACGAAGTGATCGGCGAGCACTACCCCGAAGAGCGGCGCGAACACCGAGCCGATAAAGAGCAGGAAGTTCTCGTACTTCGCCATCGGCACGACGAGGCCGATCAGCGTGCACAGCGCGCCGAACGCCGCCGAGAGCCAGGGCACACTGGCGCGCGTCCAGAACGTGCCGGTCGAGACCGCGGCCGAGTGGATATCGGCGAAGGCATTGTCGATTTCGTCGATCAGCACGAGCAGCAGCGCGAAGCCGCCGCCGGCCTGCGCGAGCGCCGTGGTGAGGAGGGCGTCGCCGCCGCCCGCGGCGAGGCCGTAGATCGCGCCGAGCGCATAGAACCACAGGTTCGCGATGCCATAGCCGAACAGCGTGCCGCGGAAGGTTTCGCCCGCCTTGCGGCCGAACCGCGTGTAGTCGGCGATGAGCGGCAGCCACGAGAGCGGCATCGCCACCACGAGGTCGATGGCGCTGCCAAACGGCATTTCGCCCGTGCCGGGGCGGCGCATCAGCGCGCCCAGGTCCTGCTTCACGAGCAGGCCCCACGTGAGCCAGGCGGCGCCCGCGAGCAGCAGCCAGATTCCCCACGTGCGCAGGAAGCGCCGCACGAAGGAGAGCGGCCCGCTCACGGCGAGCAGCGTGGCGAGCACGCCGAAGATCACGGTCCAGACGAGCGGCATCGACAGGCCGAAGGCTTGCCTGGCGAGCGCATCGGCGGAATCGCGCATCACGATGATCTCGAACGAGCCCCAGCCCACGAGCTGCACCATGTTGATGACGGCCGGCACCGACACGCCACGAACGCCAAGCGTCGGGCGCAGCGACGACATGGCGGCGAGGCCCGTGTCCGTGCCGATCACGCCCGCGAGCGCGAGCAGCACGACGCCGATCACGCTGCCGATGACGATGGCCATAAGCGCGTGGGGCAGCGAGAGGCCCGGCACGAGCAGCGCGCCTGCCTGCGCGACGAGCAGGCCGATGCCGAGCGAAAACCATAGCGCGAAGGCGTCGCCGGTGCGGAACTGACGGCGCGCGTCGGGCACGGGCACATTCGGCGCGTAGGTGGAGCCGGTCTCGCCGGCGTGCGAATCTTGAGTCATGTGGAACGCTTTCCTCTGTATCGTCTGTTTTGTCTGTTTTGTCCGGGTGCGTCGGCTTCAGCAGCTCGGCCCGCGCTTCGCGCCGCGGCGCACGCTGTCATAATGCACGACTGCATCCGGTGCGGCGCGCCGTTTTGTGGAGTGGGGCGCTGTGTCCCCGAATCTGCCACCGAATTTGCCGCACATGTGCGGCCAGCCGGAAAGCCGTCATTATCGCGAAAACGTCATGTTTGAAGAAACCCGTGCCAACGTCCCGCTCGCCGAACGGCTGCGCCCGCGCTCCATCGACGAGGTCATCGGCCAGAAGCATCTGCTCGGGCCCAACAAGCCGCTGCGCGTCGCGTTCGAGTCCGGCGAAGCGCATTCGATGATTCTCTGGGGGCCGCCGGGCGTGGGCAAGACCACGCTCGCGCGCCTCATGGCCGATGCCTTCCACGCCGAATTCATTGCGCTCTCGGCGGTGCTTTCGGGCGTGAAGGACATCCGCGAGGCCGTGGAGCAGGCGCAGCTGCATCGTGCGCATGGCCACCAGACGCTCGTGTTCGTCGACGAGGTCCATCGCTTCAACAAGAGCCAGCAAGACGCCTTCCTGCCGCACGTGGAGTCGGGCCTCTTCGTGTTCGTCGGCGCGACGACGGAAAACCCGTCGTTCGAGGTGAACAGCGCACTGCTGTCCCGCGCCGCCGTGTACGTGCTCAAGAGCCTCGATGAGGAAGAGCAGGGCGAACTGCTCGCGCGCGCGAGCGAGGAACTGGGCGGCCTGACTTTCACGGACGAAGCGAAGAAGGCGTTGATCGGTTCCGCCGACGGCGACGGGCGCAAGCTCCTGAACAACCTCGAAATCGTCGCGCGCGCGGCCGCCCAGCAAAAGAAGACCGAGATCGACGGCGAACTGCTCGGCAGCGCGCTGGCGGAGAACCTGCGCCGCTTCGACAAGGGCGGCGACGCCTTCTACGACCAGATCAGCGCGCTGCACAAGTCGGTGCGCGGCAGCAATCCGGACGGCGCGCTCTACTGGTTCTGCCGCATGCTCGACGGCGGCGCGGACCCGCGCTATCTCGCGCGGCGCATCGTGCGCATGGCGTGGGAGGACATCGGCCTGGCCGACCCGCGCGCCGGGCGCATCACGCTCGATGCCGCTGAAACCTACGAGCGCCTCGGTTCGCCCGAAGGCGAACTCGCGCTCGCGCAGGCCGTGATCTATCTGGCCGTCGCGCCGAAGTCGAACGCGGGCTACAACGCCTATAACGAGGCGCGGCGCTTCGTGAGCAAGGACCAGTCGCGCGCGGTGCCCATCCATCTGCGCAATGCGCCGACGAAGCTGATGAAGGAGCTGGGCTACGGTCACGAATATCGCTACGCGCACGACGAACCCGACGCCTACGCAGCCGGCGAGACCTATCTGCCCGACGGCATGCGCGAGCCGCGCTGGTATCAGCCCACGCCGCGCGGGCTCGAGGGCAAGATCGGCGAAAAGCTCGCGCGCCTGGCCGATCTCGACGCGCACTGGCGCGAGGAGCACCGCGCGGACATCCGCGAGAGGAAGCGCAAGGGCTGAATCGCCCCAAACAACGGCGATGCCCGCCGCGCCGGGCTGCCCGGCCGGTGCGCTAAAATCGTCCCTTCACACAACGAAACTGCGTCTCACAATCCCATGCTCGACATCCAGCTGCTGCGCAAAGACCTCGAAGGCGTCGCGAAGCGCCTCGCCGACCGCGGCTACACCCTCGACGTCGCGGCCTTCTCCGCGCTCGAAGCGGAACGCCGCGCCATCCAGACCCGCACCGAAGAGCTCCAGGCGCGCCGCAACAGCCTGTCGAAGCAGATCGGCGCGATGAAAGGCCGTGGCGAGGACACCTCGGCGGTCATGGCCGAAGTGGGCGGCATCGGCGACGAGATGAAGACGTCGGCGGCCAAGCTCGACGAGATCCAGTCGAAGCTCTCGGACCTGCTGCTCGGCGTGCCGAACCTGCCGCACGAAAGCGTGCCCGCGGGCAAGGACGAGGCCGACAACGTGGAAGTGCGCCGCTGGGGCACGCCGCGCGCGTTCGACTTCGAGGTGAAGGATCACGTGGACGTCGGTACGCCGCTGGGTCTGGACTTCGAAACGGGCGCGAAGCTCTCGGGCGCCCGCTTCACGATGCTGCGCGGCCAGATCGCGCGCCTGCACCGCGCGCTCGCGCAGTTCATGATCGACACCCACACGCTCCACCACGGCTACACGGAAACGTACACGCCCTACATCGTCAACCCGGAAATTCTGTACGGCACGGGCCAGCTGCCCAAGTTCGCCGACGACATGTTCCGCGTGGAAAAGGGCGGCGGCGAAAACACGGTCACGCAGTACCTCATTTCGACCTCGGAAATCTCGCTCACGAACACCGTGCGCGAGAGCATCGTGGAAGGCAGCGCGCTGCCGATCAAGCTCACGGCGCATTCGCCGTGCTTCCGCTCGGAAGCCGGTTCGTATGGCCGCGACACGCGCGGCATGATCCGTCAGCACCAGTTCGACAAGGTCGAGATGGTGCAGATCGTTGCGCCCGAAACGTCGTACGACGCGCTCGAGCAGATGGTCGTCCACGCGGAAACCATTCTGCAGAAGCTTGGCCTGCCGTATCGCGTCATCACGCTGTGCACGGGCGACATGGGTTTCTCGGCCACCAAGACGTATGACCTCGAAGTGTGGCTGCCTGCGCAGAACACGTATCGCGAAATTTCGAGCTGCTCGAACACGGAAGCGTTCCAGGCGCGCCGCATGCAGGCGCGCTATCGCAACGCGCAGGGCAAGCCGGAACTCGTGCACACGCTCAACGGCTCGGGCCTCGCCGTCGGCCGCACGCTGGTTGCCGTGCTGGAGAACTATCAGGAAGCCGATGGCTCGGTCGCCGTGCCGGAGGTGCTGCGGCCGTATATGGGCGGCGTGGCGCGTCTCGAAGCCGGCGCCTGAGGCGCTGTCTCGCGCGCAGGACATGTGATTCCTTGCCCTCGAAACTTTTTTCCGATGAGGGCTTGCAGAAGTCAAAAAATGTTCTATAATCTTCGCTTCTCCGGTTGCCGACCAACACCGGGGAAGCAGTAAAGAGCCGTACACCGGAGAGGTGGCAGAGTGGTCGAATGTACCTGACTCGAAATCAGGCGTACGGTTTCCCCGTACCGTGGGTTCGAATCCCACCCTCTCCGCCAGATTCAGAAAACCCCTGCATGCTTACCCGCTGCAGGGGTTTTTGCTTTTCTGCTCGAGTTCCGGCATGCAGGCCGGCGCGCGCATTCACTTGCGCTTGGGGTCATGATCGGACTGCCAGCGCGCGATGTAAGATATTTCTCATTCTTGACGGCGGCTTTTGCTCGAACGATCGGAGATCTCTGAAAATTCGGCGTCCGGCGTCATCGGGATGACACAGATTGCTGCGGGTTGCTGCGCTGGCGACGCCGCAGCGCCGGTACAATCGCACCTTTGAATTGCGGCGCAGGCTTCTCTGTCACCGCCGCGCCCACTCCGGTCCATCGATGCCTATCACCTACAAGTCTGCCGATGATCTCGCCCGCCTGCGCATTTCGGGCCGGCTCGCCGCCGACGTGCTCGCGATGATCGGCGAGCACGTGAAGCCGGGCGTCTCCACCGACGACCTCGACGCGATCTGCAACGACTACATCGTCAACACGCTCAAGGCCGTGCCGGCCAATGTCGGCTACCTCGGCTTTCCGAAGACGATCTGCACGTCCGTCAATTCCGTGGTCTGCCACGGCATTCCGAATCGCGGCGAGGTGCTCAAGGACGGCGACATCATCAACATCGACGTGGCCGTGATCAAGGACGGCTATTTCGGGGACACGAGCCGCATGTACTGCGTCGGCACGCCGAGTTCGGTGGGTCGCCAGCTGATCGACACGACCTACGAGGCGATGCTCGCGGGCATCCGCCAGGTGAAGCCGGGGGCGACGCTCGGCGACGTCGGCAACGCCATCCAGAAGCGCGCCCAGGCGGACGGCTTCTCGATCGTGCGCGAGTACTGCGGCCACGGCATCGGCAAGGTCTACCACGAGGAACCGCAGGTGCTGCACTACGGCCAGCCGGGGCAGGGCGTGCGCCTGAAGCCGGGCATGGTCTTCACGATCGAGCCGATGGTCAACGCGGGCCGCGCCGGCACATCGGTGCAGCGCGACGGCTGGACGGTCGTCACGAAGGACCGCTCGCTTTCGGCGCAGTGGGAACACATGGTCGCGGTTACCGACGACGGCTACGAACTCCTCACGCCCTGGCCGGACGGCACAGGCGCCTACGAGGCCCCGTGAGCGTGGCTGTGCGGCCTCTGGGGCCGTCTGTCAAGGCTCGCGCGCGGGGCGTCGCGTGCCGGCAATTGTCAAATAAGGATTTGACTCTCAAGCCAGTTCGGTTAAAGCTACGCGTTAGCGCTTTATTGGGGTTTACGACTGCATGAGTCCGTCACTGACCGTTCGCCGTATCGCCGCCGATCAGGGTGCCGTGCTCCGCGAGCTTCGAACAGCTTCGCTGCGCGACGCGCCTTATGCATTCGGCGACACGCTCGAAGACGCGCTATCCGCCGATGTCGCCGTTTTCGACGCCGCGGCGGCCCGGCATGCGGTCTCGCACACGGGCACGTCGTTCATTCTCTATACCGAGGGCCATCCGGCCGGTCTGATCGGCGCGAGCTTCGAAAGCGCGCCGGCGCGCCGCGCGTTCGTCTCGGCGCTGTGGGTCGCGCCTGCGGTGCGTCATCTGAGCGGCGGCGAACTGCTGCTGAACAGCGCCATCGACTGGCTCGTGAGCGAAGGCGCCACGCAGGTCTACGCCTGGATCACCGACACGAACGCCACGGCCATGCGCTTCTACGAGCGCCTCGGCTTTGTCGCCACCGGCGACCACGCGCGCAGCCAGCAGCAGCCCGAGCAGTGGGAAACGCTGCTCATGCGCACGCTCGGCGAGCATACGAAGTCCGCTTCCTCGCCGTAACGCCCCGCGTTCGCGCCGCTGCGTGCGGCGTCGCGCGCGTTTCGCTGCCCTCCGCACGTCACACCGAAACACCATTAAAAATAATGGCCGTGTGCGTCCGCGCCTGTAAAATACGCAAAATTTTTAGCCGAACGCCATGTCGCCCAAGAAATCGCCATATTTTGAACTGAAGAGCGGTTCAGTCGATACGCTTCTGTTCGTGGTCAAGACGACCGAGCTCGACGCCATGCGCGCCGAGCTCACGCGGCGCTTCGAGGCGACGCCCGAATTCTTCGCGAACGACACTGTCGCGATCGACGTGCGGCGTCTCGCCGACGGCGAGCAGGTCGCGCTCGGCGACATCGCGCGCCTGCTCGAAAGCGTGCGCATGCGTCCGGTAGGCGTGGTTGCGCAACCTGAACAACACAGCTGGGCCGCTGCGGCAGGCCTGCCGTTCCTCGTGGCCCGCGTCCGCCGCGGCGCGGGCGCGACGCCGGCCGCCGACGAAGGCGCAAGCGAAGGCGAGGCAGCGAATGCTTCGGCGAGCGCATCCGCCACCGGTTCGGCCGCGCCGCACGCCACCGCTGCGCAGCCCGAACTCTTTACGGCCGAAACGGACCCGGCCGCCGCCGAAGCGAGCGCAGCGGCAACGGTGAGTGCCGCGGCGGCCCTCGACGCCGGCGCGTCGGGCACGCGCGCGGAACCCACGCTCGTGATCGACCGGCCGCTGCGCTCGGGCCAGCGCATCTACGCGAAGGGCGACGTGGTCGTGCTCGGCCTCGTATCCAACGGCGCGGAAGTGATCGCCGAGGGCAACATCCACATTTACGCGCCGCTGCGCGGCCGCGCGCTCGCGGGTGTGCACGGCAACCACGACGCACGCATTTTCTGCACGAGCCTCGAGGCGGAACTGATTTCGATTGCGGGCATCTACCGTACGACTGAAGTTCCACTCGCCGACGACGTGCGGGGCAAGCCGGCGCAAATCCGGCTCGAGGAAGAAAAGCTGTTGATCGAACCGTTGAGGCTCACCTGAGTCGCAGCTCGAGCGTCGTGCGCAGGCGATCAGGGGCATGAGCGGCACGCGATGAGACCAAACTGAGAAACTGACGAACGCAAGGTAAGGGAATGGCAAAAATCATTGTGGTGACTTCGGGCAAAGGTGGTGTCGGCAAGACGACCACGAGCGCGAGTTTCGCATCGGGCCTCGCGTTGCGCGGCCACAAGACCGCGGTCATCGACTTCGACGTGGGCCTGCGCAATCTCGACCTCATCATGGGTTGCGAGCGCCGCGTCGTGTACGACCTGATCAACGTGATCCAGGGTGAGGCGAACCTCAATCAGGCGCTCATCAAGGACAAGAAGTGCGAAAACCTCTTCATTCTCCCGGCCTCGCAAACGCGCGATAAAGACGCGCTCACGAAAGAAGGCGTGGAGAAGGTGATCGAGGACCTGCGCAAGATGGACTTCGAGTACATCGTGTGCGATTCGCCCGCGGGCATCGAGTCGGGCGCGCTGCTCGCGATGCACTTCGCCGACGAAGCGCTCATCGTGACGAACCCGGAAGTGTCTTCCGTGCGCGACTCGGACCGTATCCTCGGCATGCTGTCGTCGAAGACGAAGCGTGCGATCGAAGGCAAGGACCCGATCAAGGAGCACCTGCTCATCACCCGCTACAACCCGAAGCGCGTGAGCGAAGGCGAAATGCTCTCGCTGAACGACATTCAGGAAATCCTGCGCATTGAACTGATCGGCGTGATTCCCGAATCGGAAGCGGTGCTGCACGCATCGAACCAGGGTCTGCCGGCAGTGCATCTGGACGGCACCGACGTCGCCGAGTCGTACAAGGACGTCGTGTCGCGCTTTCTCGGCGAGGACAAGTCGCTTCGCTTCACCGATTACCAGAAGCCGGGCCTCTTGCAGC
Organism: Paraburkholderia sp. BR10872; assembly: GCF_040965835.1. Taxonomy (NCBI): domain Bacteria; kingdom Pseudomonadati; phylum Pseudomonadota; class Betaproteobacteria; order Burkholderiales; family Burkholderiaceae; genus Paraburkholderia; species Paraburkholderia sp. BR10872. The sequence goes on along the minus strand of NZ_JBFRCN010000022.1, from coordinate 83,300 downwards.
GCCTCTTCGGTAGCAAGTAAGGGAGGCGAACGTCATGTCGTTTCTTTCGTTTTTTCTCGGCGAGAAGAAGAAGTCCGCCTCGGTAGCGAAGGAACGCCTGCAGCTCATCATTGCTCACGAGCGCGCAGGCGGCCATCCGCCCGCCGACTATCTGCCGGCCCTGCAACGCGAACTGGTCGCGGTGATCTCGAAGTACGTGAAGATCTCCGATGAAGACATTCGCGTGAGCCTCGAACGTCAGGACGATCTCGAAGTGCTCGAGGTCAAGATCGAGATTCCGCAGGCTTGAGTTTCAACGCGCGCAGCCACTGCGCTGCGCGCGTCGTTCGTCGTATCGCCCCGCTGTTCCTTCGCGCCTTCCCTTCTCGTGCGCCGTGCTTTGGCCCGGTCGCCTGCCTTGCCGAAATATTCCGTTTCACATCACCCCGCGCCGTAACACCGCCGCTGTCAGCGCAACGCCGTGCTCGCGCATTGATCGGGTAACGCCAATCCAGGCGTCAAACAATCAAGGGTGGCCAACATGAACAACTCCATTCGCCTCTTCATCGCCAAGGTCGCAATCGTTGCCGCTGGCACCTGCGCGGTCGCGGCTCCGGCGCTTGCCGAAATCGTCGTGGTCGAGCCGAGCGCGCCGCCGCCTGGCGAACGTGTGGAAGTCGCGCCGGCGCCGCGCGTGGGCTACGTGTGGGACAAGGGCCACTGGCGCTGGGACCACGGCCAGTACGTGTGGGTGAGGGGCCACTGGCAGGCCGAGCGTGTCGGCTACCACTGGGTGCCGGGCCACTGGATCGCGCACGGCCCGAACTGGCGCTGGGTCGAAGGCCACTGGGCCGCCTGATCCTTCAAGCCTGAGGGGAGCCCTATCATGAGTAAAAAATTGCTCGCGGCGGCCGTGCTCGCGCTTATGCTGGCGGGCTGCATCGTCGTGCCGGCGCGGCCCATGTACGTGAGACCCGCACCGGTCGTCGTCTACTAGCCGTCGACCGTTTCTATCGATCCTCGACGGATCGTCCCGACCGGGCGCGACACGCATTGGCGTGTCGCGCCCGGTGCGTTTTGCGGTGTACTTTGTCGACGCCGCACAGGGAACCTGTAAGAAAGGGACAGATTTCGCTCGTGCCGAATCGCCCATTCGCAGGTTGGCGCAAGGTTCGTCCGCTAAAATCTCCGCCAATCCCTTGAAGACTGGAATATCGGGCCCTGAGGCCCGCAGCACAATGAAACGAGTTTTGATTGTCAAAGTGACTTCGCTCGGCGATATCGTCGAGGCGCTTCCGGTCGTGGCCGACGTGCAGCGCGCCTTCCCCGGCGTGAAGGTCGATTGGGCCGCCGATGAGGCCTTTGCCGATATCGTGCGCTGGAATGCCGGCATCGACCGCGTGCTCTGCGCGCCGCTGCGCCGTTTCAAGAAGGCGCGCCGCTGGAGCGACTTCAAGTCGATCTGGGCGTCGATTTCGGAGTTGCGCGCCTACCGCTACGACGCCATCGTCGACATTCACGGCGTGTACAAGAGCGCGATCATCGCGTTTCTCGCGCGCGGGCGGCGCCGCTTTGGCTATCTCACGCAGGACCTCGGCGAGCGTGGCGCAGCCTTCGCGTACAACGGCCGTTTCGGGCCGCGTCCGAAGTGCGATGCGTGGCACGGCATGCGCATCAGCGCCGGCGAGGCGCTCGGCTATACGGTCGACACGCCGCCCGAATTCCAGATGCGCGTTCCGCGCGACGGCACCGCGCTGCCCGCGCCTGACGCGCCCACGGCGCTGCTCTTTCACGCGACTTCGAAAGACGAGAAGAAGTGGCCGGTCGCGCATTGGGGGGAACTGGGCAATGCGTTGATCGCGCGTGGCCTGCGTATCGAGTTGCCGTGGGGATCCGATAACGAGCACGCCACGGCGCGCGAGATCGCGGCGCTCATCCCGGGCGCGAGGGTGCTGCCGCGCCTCACGGTTTCTCAGGTCGCACAGCGCATCGAGGATTGCGCGCTCGTGGTCGGCACCGACACGGGGTTCGTGCATCTCTCGCACGCGCTCATCAAGCCGACGGTGATGGTCTTCGTTTCGACCGACGCCGAACACAGCGGCGTGCGTGCGCCCAATCGCTCGATCTCGATCGGCGATGGCCGTCACGTGCCGCCCGTGCAGGTGGCGATCGATGCCGTCGATCGCATCTACCCGGTGCGCGACGGCGGCGTGTCCGTGCCGTCATCGCGCGTTCACGCCGCTTGATTTTGGCGGGTCGCCACGCGCGTTGCGGCGGGCATTCCCCCGCCGTTTCCCATTACGAGCTTGTTAAAAGTGTCGTGCCTGTATTGCAGGGGCGCGCCTGACAGCGCATGCAAAAGGCTTTGCGCTCCGATGCTGTTACACGGGCCATACCGCTGCTTACAAATTGCAACGCCTCACGCCTTCGCCGTCGTGTTCAATCGTAACCGTCCAGCCCGACATCGCATGGCCGGACACAGACACTGACTTGAAGGGAGAGACCACTGTGAAACGATTGACGCTTACCCTCATCGCCGGCGCATTGCTCGCGGCTTCGCTGGGCGGCTGCGTCGTGGTGCCGGCCGGCGGCTACTACGGCGGCGGCTACCATCACGGCTATTACTATCGCTGATCGCCGCCGGACGGTGCCGCACCAACGGTACCAGCGGCACAGCAGCCTTCAGGCAAGCAGCATTTCAATCGCGATAACCGCGGCAATTGCCGCGGCGTTCGCGGCCAGCGCTTCGAGCAGGACCGCACGCCAGCTCGCGGTGCGCAGGCGAAACGCCAGCAGGAGCGAGATGCCCAGGGCGAGGGCGATGATCAGGACAATGTCGGCGTTGCTCAGATGCAGGTTCATCGTCGGCTCCCCCGGGAGATCGCTCCCCGCTAGCTGATTCGAGTATAGACACGCCTCGCGCGTACCCAAAGCGATCAAAAAAGGCATAAAAAAAGCGGAGACCGCCTGGCGGCCTCCGCTTTTTCATTGTTGCGGCGTTGCGTTACGAGAGCGACGTATGGCGCGTCTCGCGCATGCACAGGACACCGAACAGGCTCACGCAGGCGGCGATCGACACATACGCGCCGACCCACGAGAGTCCGCCGCGCGCTGCCAGCACCTGCGCGATATACGGCGCGACCGATGCGCCGAGAATGCCGCCCAGGTTGTACGCCACGCCCGCGCCCGTGTAGCGCACGCTGGTCGGGAACAGCTCCGGCAACAGCGCGCCCATCGGCGCGAACGTGGCGCCCATCAGGAACAGCTGGATCACGAGGAAGAGCAGCACGAGCGGCGTGGCACCGCTGCCGAGCAGCGGCTCCATCGTGAAGCCCGAGAGAATCGCCAGAATGCAGCCGACGATCAGCACGGGCTTGCGGCCGAAGCGGTCGGAAAGCCAGGCCGAGATCGGCGTCGCGATACCCATGAACACCACCGCGATGCACAGCATGCCGAGGAAGGTCGGGCGCGGAATGTGGAGCGCCGTCACGCCGTGCGAGAGCGAGAACACCGTGGCGTTGTAGAAGAGCGTGTAGCACACGACCATGGCGAGCGCGCCGAGCAGCGTCGGCCACCAGTACTGCGAGAGCAGCGTCGCGACCGGCACCTTGACACGTTCCTCGCGCTCGACAGCGGCCTTGAAGGCGGGCGTCTCGGCGATCTTCATGCGCACGTACAGACCGAGCGCGACGAGCACCGCCGAGACGATGAACGGCACGCGCCAGCCCCAGTCGCGGAACTGCTGGTCGGAGAGCGTCGAAGCGAGGCCGAAGAAAAGGCCGTTCGAGGCGAGAAAGCCCACCGACGGCCCGAGCTGCGGGAACATGCCGAACCAGCCGCGCTTGCCTTGCGGCGCGTATTCCGTCGCGAGGAGCGCGGCGCCGCCCCATTCGCCGCCGAGGCCAATGCCCTGGCCGAAGCGCAGGATGCACAGCAGGATCGGCGCGAGGCTGCCAATCGCGTCATAGCCGGGCAGGAAGCCGATCAGCGTGGTGGAGAGGCCCATGACGAGCAGCGACGCCACCAGCGTCGATTTACGGCCGATACGGTCGCCGAAGTGGCCGAAGATGAACGAGCCGATCGGCCGCGCGACGAACGCAATGCCGAAGGTGACGAACGCCGAGAGCGCCTGCGCCGTAGCCGAACCGTGCGGGAAGAACACGGGGCCGATCACGAGCGCGGCGGCCGTTGCGTACACATAGAAGTCGTAGAACTCGATCGCGGTGCCGATAAAGCTCGCAAAGATCACGCGCGCGGTGCTTTGCTGCTTCGCTGCGTTTGCCTGATCGGCGCGCGCGGGCGAAATGGGTGAGGTGGACATTCAAGGGTCTCCAGTCGTTGTGACGCGCTTGCGCCTGAGTCTTGCGTGGCTTTGCGCGGGCGTCTTTGTACAGGCTCGAAGCGTAGCGGGGCGCGTGCCTGATGCTCGACGCTCCGGCAGCGTCCGTCAGGCGGCGACGCTTCGCCAGTATGCAACGCACAGCGCGGGCCGTGCGCGTTGATTCCCGACCGGCCAAAGCGCGCGCCGATAGGCGCAAGAAGGCGAAAGCGCGGTCGAAGCCTCACGCGGCCGCGCGGATGGCGCATGGCAAGAGGTATGGCCGGCGGGCGCCGGCTGGGGATAGCGAAAAATTATAACGACCGTGCGCGCCGTGCAGCAAGGCGGGCGTAAGCAGGCTCGCGCGCGTCAGGTATCGCGCGAAGCGCGTTGGTCACTGGTAGTTCTGCGCCTGCGGCGAGGCGAGCGTGCGCAACTGGAACTTGCCGTTGTCGTTGAAGAGCCAGTCCTCGAACATCTCGAGCTGGCCCGCGGAATTGAGCAGGCCGCCCGGCGGCGGCGGCAGAGGCGCGGCGCGGCGCAACGTTGCGAGGGCAGTGGCTTCGGCTTCGTCGTCGCCGTTGGTCCGGTAAACCGACGACTTCACGATCTGGCCATTGCGATTGACCGTGAACGACACGACCACGAGCGAGCGCAGCATGGCCTGGGGCGCGCCGTGCAGAACGTAGGACGGGTTGTGCTCGACGATGTGTTTCGCCACCGTGGTGCGGTAGTCGTCGAGTGTGGCGCTATTGATCGCCGCGGGGGGAATGACGAGAAGCGGCCTGGGCGGCGGCGTGATCGTGCAGGCGCCGAGGCACCCGAGCATCGCGAGCAGCAAAACCAGACCGAGGCGCCGTGCGAGGGAGGCGCTGTGTGCGGACGAACCGCAAGACCACTGGACGCGGATGAGCATGTCGAACAAGCTCGGAAGCGGAACCTGAATCGAGCTTAGACGATACGCAGCGGGAAGCAATCAGAACTGTCCCGCGTAGTCACGGGACGGGCGAAACGGCGAGGGTATTCGAGGTGCTTATTCGACCGGGAACTGCGCGCAGGGATCGGCCGCGGTGGTTGCGCAGGCGTACGAGTATTCGCCGCTCTTCAGGAACAGCTCCTTGCCGACCTGGAAGTTGTCACGCAGATTGGGCGAGCTTTCCCACGCGATGTAGCTGGAGCACATCACGGCGAACAGGACGACGAGCGAAAACGCGAATTTCTCGAGCAGTTGGTATTGGTGCGGCATGGCGATCTTTCCCATCAATGGGTAGCATTTTACCTCATGGTTAGGGTTTTCACCTAGTGAATTGAGCGCGATTTTCTGGGGCGATTTTTGGGTTTGACCCTTTAATTGTTGATTGCCGTGTCATACGCTCGGCGCGAGATGATCAGCGCAAAATAACTCGCAGTCCTGATTACTGAGGGTGCAATGCTGACCACGCATTTTCGCGTAGCGCAGGGCAGGCATCTCGTTGATCGATGGCGTTTCGGCCTGAGGGCCGGCATCTTGACGACACGCTGGCGTTCAGTCGCGCCAGGTTTCACGAATTGGCGGAGGCGGTGTCCGCCTATGATTCAATACTGGCAAGGGTTTGAGGAGATTTGTCTCGATCTACCCACCAAACAACCCACCATTAGAGAATGTCTCCTGGCGTCCTGCCAAAGCGATCTTGTCAGCGAACAAAACAGCACGTCTCGCCGACTCAGGGTTCGCGCGCACGCGCGCGCATAGGCATGGGAAAACTCGATTTCAATCTCGCGCGCGCACGCGCGCATAGGTGTAAGGAAATTCACCGCTGTCTGCTGTGCTGGCGATTTTCCGAATGGTGGCGGACGTTGCACAATGCGGGCAGAGCCCCTGACGTCACAACTACAGAACAACCATGCGCCTCTATTACCTCACCCAACTGAAGTATGCCGAACGCATCTTGGAGGAAAAGCGTCTCAAACTGTCGACCGTTCCCGAAGCCAACGACCCTTTCGAGCTGCTGGGCGCCTGGGTAGGTGAGACGCGCGCCCGACACCTATATCGGATTCTGCACAATCACTTGTCGGAGTCAGTTGGAATGCTGTGCACCAGCCGGACCTGGGATAGCCCGGTCATGTGGGCGCACTACGGCGACAAGCACAAAGGCGTATGCCTAGGATTCGACGTCACCGATGCGGAGGCCTACCAAGTCAAGTACGAACCGCGGCGCCTGAATGGTCTGCTGGAGCACATCGGCAGGGGCGAACTGTTGAACGAGCCCCAGATGCGTACCATTCTGACGACGAAGTTTAAGGATTGGGCGTACGAGCGAGAGTGGCGTTTTTTTGCTGGCCTGAACGATCGAGAGCCGGAAAACGGGTTGTATTTTCTAAATTTCGAGCCGCACTTTACGCTACGTGAGGTCATCCTTGGCCACCGATGCTCTGCAAACGCGGAGCAGCTCGCCAAGCTAATCGACCACCGGCGGAAGAGCGTCGAAATATTTCATGCTCGGCCCGCGTTTCAGTCGTTTCGGATTGTTCGGAAAAGAGATGCTCCTTCGGTATCTCTCATGCCGTCAGTTTGACGGCGGCAGTGTCCGGTAGTGACGGCCGGTTGGCGCGGCTTAGAGGGACATTCCGCGCCGCTACCACGCAACTCGCCACAAAGACCGTGGTTCACGGCTTGTATCCGGACCCGAATTCCGTTCGCAGCTTCACGAGGTCACGAGATAAGCGGTATCGTCCCCGTTTCCAATGGAGAAAGCTAATGTTCCTGGACGAAGAAGAGCTGACAGAACTAACACGCAAGCAGCAGAACGCGGCCCGCATCCGCGTGCTCAACGCGATCGGCGTGCAGCACAAGATCCGCCCAGACGGGACGATCGCGGTGCTGCGTCAGCACGTTGAGGAAGTCTTTGGCCTGAAAAAGCCAAAAAAGGAAGAAGGCTCCGGGTGGGTCCCGAGCTGGTTGAAGTAGCAAGCCAGTCGGTTTCCGTGCGCGCTGCCCGGGCCCACTGACAAAACTGACAGAAGGGGTTAGCTTTCGTCGCCAGCCTAATTGCCGTCTGACACGAGCCGCTCGAATCTGGCCGCTGCCGGCTGCGATACCTAGAGAACTATGACTACACAAGACCCGAATGATGCGCGTGCAGTAGCGGAAGAATTGTCCCATCGCCAAGTCTTGAGGACTTCACTTGAAAAGTGGTGGGAGCGATTGGCGGAGCGGTCGTCAGCGTGGGACCTTGAGACCGTCAAGCACCTTGTCGTGCTAAATGCCGCGGGCTTCGCAGGAGTGGCAACACTGCTCGCCGGGAGTAGGCCGCCTCAACCCGGATGGATAGGCCGGGCGACGCTGCTCGGATATGGCTTTGGCGTGGCCCTCGCGATTCTCAACATGTACCTCGTTGCCGTGCGCTTCGACAAGATGACCGAGGAGATCAAAACGCGAATCGTGCGCACCCACGATTTATCGAGCCCGATGAATGACGTCTTCGATCCGCTCACAGCGGGACGCCGGCTCGGCATCTCTGGTCAGATATGCGGATGGGCGGCTGCCATCCTCGCGGTGATTAGCACGCTTGCGATTGGCTTCAGCCTCGTGAAGTGACCTGGAGTCGCGACAGAAGGGGAGCTAGCCTTCGTCTTCGTCCTCGTCATCTGACGTGAGCTGCTCATGGTGATATGGCATCAGCGTTTTCGCGGCCTCGACGCGATGCTCCATGGCGATGCCCGGATTGCCCATTACAGCCCCCAGAAACTCCATCGGGTCTTCGGTTTGCGGAACAGCGTCCCATGCTGGATCGCGCTCTGTCGACATACTGTCCTCCTATTTTTTTCCATTGCTGACAACCAGCCGAGGCGGGGCCGCCATCGGGCTGAACTTGTTTGCCGCCTTCTTCGCTCGGTCGGCCTGCTCGTCTTTCTTGCCGCCTTCGCCGAGCTTCATGTGGAGAAACGGCAACGCCGCCGACGCGGCGCGAACCTGAATCACCGTCGCCTCGACGCGGCCGAGGGCGATGTCCTGGAGCAGTTGCAGCATGTCGCGGTCGCCAATCGGAACGGCCTGCGCTTTCGTGCGCTTCAGCGCGCCTCCGTGCGGCTGCTGCTCCAACGATTCCTTCTTTGCAGCCCGGCGCGACACGGTCGATTTCGACGGCGCTTCAGCCTTCGGTTTGCGGCCGGCGCCAGCTCGAGCGCCACCGCGACCGCTCGTCGCGGTTTGATTTTTTGCAGGTTTGATTTCGTCGCTCGCGGACTTGGGCTTACGACCGGCTCCGGGCCGCGAACCCCCGCGCCCATTGGGTTTGATGGTCATTTGATTTTTCCTGTTTGATTACCGAGAGGTGTTTAAAGGGGGATTTTTTCTCCGCATGGGAGGACGCGCGGTGTCCCACGATGTGCAACCGTAGAGATTTCACGCCCCCCCGGGGGTGCGGTGCCATGGGACTGCGCAGGCGGCCCGCTGTGCCGTCCGTGCGCTCGCGTCGATACTTCCGCGGCCGTAGGCAGCGCGGGCCATCCTGAGGGCGTTTGTGTAGCATGGTGCTTTTCGGAGGACTTCATGTCGAAACAGCAGCGACCCACCAACACCGAGCTCATCGAACGAGTGACTGCGGACGCCAAGGCGTTCTTCGAGGCGCATCCGGCGCGGAACCTGTACGCCGGGTATCTCGGCAACTCAGATACTGGCGCTTGGGCATACCTCGTAATGGAGCGCAGTGGGCCATACGGCGCGTTCGAATTCAGCCCGCCGTCCGACGAGTTCACCCGTGAGCAGTTCACGACACTGCTCAACCACATGCCACGCGGCGAGACAATCATGAAAGAGTCTGCTGACAAGGTCGGCGGCACCGTGCGCGCCGCCGCCGATGCGCTGCTTGCGCGCGCCTTGTCAGTCGCACCGACCAGCTCGACGAAGCATTGATGCAGGGCTGCGCCATGCAGCCCGAATCGCATACGAGCACGCACGCTAGACACTACGGTTCCTCATCTGCCAGGCGTAACCGCCTTGGCCCTTCATCTTCTTATCGACCATCGTGGAGGCCCGGCTGTCCACCCATGACTGAAGCATGCGCTGGATCTCGGCCTCGTCCTGTGGGCCGTAATTCCCGCCCCCTCCGTTGATCGTGATGTTGAACTGCGCCGAGCTGCCCGACGAAGCTGGCGTGATAGCGTCGTAGACGGATGGACCGGCCGCGCCGCCGCTCGCGAAGTGTGCCACGCTACCAACGGTTCGCGCGGCACCGCTGTTGAGTGCGTCGAGATTCGGCACGCCGATCCGGCTCACAGCAGATGCGTTGAGCACATATTCGCCGTTCGATAGCATCGCTGGGATGCTGTCGCTCGTCGACGTGCCGGGCCCGAACACATGGCCGCCATCAGCCAGATGGAACACGCCAGCGTAAGAGGTCGGTGCGCTCGGTGCGCTGAAGGCGCTGCCGAGATACTCGGACGCCATGCTGAAGAGACTAGACATCGCCATGCGCGCCTGCATCCGCACCAGGTCGGAGATCATGCTATCGATCAGGCTGCGGAAGTTGAGCTTGCCGGAGGTTGCGAACGTGGCCAGTGAGTCTTCCATGCCCTTGGCCATGCTCGTAAACATCGCATCGACCTGCCCAGCTACATTGTTGGCGCTGTCCGCGTATTCCTGAATCGCGCGCGATGCACCGACGGTCCAATCGCGGTTTGCCGCAAGAATGTCGTCCGAAGACTTGCGGGTAATTTCGACGGCGCTGTCGTAGTACGCCTGCGTTGCCTGCAGCTCGGAGTTGTACTGATCCTTACTCAAGCGGCCTTCCGTGAGCGACTTGGCGAGCGCAGCGCGCTTTTTGTCATAGTCCTCCATGAGCTTGATCTGTGCGTCGTAGTCCGCGCGGGTGCTCGTTCCCATCGACAGGCCGGCCAGCTTCTGGTCTGCAGCGGTCTGTTGCGTTTTCAGCTGTTCCGCAAGGCTGTCGGTGTACACCTTCAGCGCGTCAGTCTGCTTTTTCGCCAGCGTGTCGGTGTCGTCGGCGAACTTTTGGTAGTTGCCGGTCATCTGCTGCTGCAGGCGCGCGATGTCGTCCGCATACTTGCGGTACGCCTCGGTGTTCTTCTTTCCTCGCGCGAGGTCCTCCATCTGCTTGTCGAGGTCGATACGTTTTTGGAGCGCCCCCTGTTCGGCGACATAGCTTTGAGTCAGCGCATCCTGCTCGCTGATGAGGCCGCCGGCGCGAAGCGCCTTGATGTGGTCGAGAGACGAGCGCAGGGCGTCCTCGATCTGCTTCTGCTGGCTCTGAAAAGTCGCGATGTCAGCGTTGATCGAGTTGTCGTTGGTGCGGGCCGCATGGGGATGTTCGATCTTCTGAGAGTCGAACGCGATCATCTGTTTGCGCTGCGCCTCCAGCTGGGCGCCCATTGCGTCCGTGAACGTGCCCGCCTGCTTGAGCAGCTTGATCCGGTTGTCGATGATCTCGTTGTCGCGCGTGATGGCCTCGGTGAGCTTTTGAGCGGGCGCGAGCGTGCGCTCGTATTCTTTGCGGACCGCTTCTTGCGACTCGGCGAGCAGCGCTTTCGTCTTGTTGTTCTTGTCCGCGGCAGCCTGCTCGGCATTGTTCGCGTCGACGATCTTCTGCTGCGCGGCGATCAGTGGGCCATAGTCGGTGTAATCAAAATTAGCGGTGCGGCCGCTTTGCTGTGCCGCCTGCTTTGCCTTGAGATCGTTGAGCACGTCGAGATCGGTCGACTTGCCGCTCAGCGCGCGCGTGTAGCGATCCCACGCCGCCATCACGTTATCCCAATAGCCGATTATTGCGGAGGTGTGCGTCTTCGAGCTCATGTCGATGTCCGCCAACTCCTGCTGAACCAGGATTGCGAATGCCTCGTGCTTACGGCCCGTCTTATCGAGCTGATCGATAAGCGACATCTGGGCCTCGGTCATCGTGTGATGAGACGCCTGGTATTCCTCGGCCGCCTTCCGGACGTCGTCCTGCTGCCTGAGTAGGTTATCCAACACCTTGTCGAACGCTTCGCCGGTCGATTTCGCCATCGCTTCAGCAACGGTACCCACTTGTGGGAATACGTCGGCAGAGACGCGCCCGGAGGCGATGATCTGGTTGAGATCGTCGGTTGCCTTGCCAACGCTGACGCCAAAGCGTGCCGAAAGAGCTTCGGCTAGGCCTTGCACCGATTCGCGCGTCTGCCCCGCCCATCCAGCGGTCGTGTTCATGGCGTCATTGAACGCCTGCGCACGCTCTGCCGCGAGGTCGATTGCCTTGTACATGCCATAGGCCGCAGCGCCCATCGCCGCGATACCGAGCGCGACGGGATTCGCCAGGTATTTGAGCGCGTCGAGGCGCTCAGCCATGACCATCATGGATCCGCCGAATCGCGACCAGTTGCCCTGCATCATTTCATGGCCCAGCACGAGCATTTCCGTGCGCGCGCCGGCGGCGCTGTGGCCGGCGCCGGCCGTCGCGGCGTCAGCTGCCTTGATCTTGTCGATGTATTGCTGCGCGGCATCTGATACGCCGAGCTCAGCCGCCCGCAGCGCCATCAGCTCGGTCCGCGTCTTGCCGGCTTGATCGGCCTGCTTCTGGAGCGCGGTGAGCCAGCTCTCAGCGGTGCGCGAGGTCTTGCTGAATGAGTCCACAGCGGCCTGACCTTGGTCCTGCAGCGCTTTCCGGACATCATCGACTGCCTTTGCCGAATTTGACAGGCGCTGGTTGTACGTCGCCTGGCTCGTCATGAAATCAGCCATGCTCTTGCGCGCCCGGTCCATCGCCGACACGTAGCCGGTGGAATCGCCAGTGAGGCGCACTACGGTTTCATTTGCCATTCGTCAGCTCCTTGACCTTCTGGTCGATAACTTCGCCAAACCTCTTTGCCGCCGCGTCGCGCATCGCTTCGTATGCCGGCCTGAGGAACGGCTGAGCAGCCATATTTGACCGGCCGTATTCGACGAATCGGCCGTAGTACGCGTCTTTGCTCCACGTCACGAGGTAGGTTGAGCGGATGCCTTCGACGGATCGTTCTTTGTCGAAGGCGAGCAGGATGTTGTCGCGCAGGAAGCCCGGGTAGCGCGTTTCGCCTTTCTTGGGGCTCTCCCACGATGCGACGCCGACAGGAGTGCGCAGCTTCACTTCTTCGAAGATCACGCGCGCGCCGGCGACGGTTGCTTGCCTCAACACGGATTCGCTCGCCACCTGCTCGAGCGCATCAATGATGGATGCCATCGCATCGGGGTTCTCGATCGTCAGTTTTCCTGTTGCCATATGCTTTGCCTCAGCACACACCGACGATCAGACTGCCCTTCACGGCCTTCGCGTAGTTGAGACCGGCTGTCGAGCTGTACGTCCAGTACACGCCGTTTGCGTCGATGGTGATGATCGGCGAGGCGGTCTGGTTGCTGATGTGGAAGAACAACTGCTCCGGCATGAAAGACCAGAAAGGCGTGCCGTCCGACAGATCAACCGGATATGAGCTGGGGAACCCATCGATGGGCACGATGCCCTTGATGCGCCCGAGCCGGTGCGTGCCGTCAAGCATCAGCTTGCCGTTCGCATCCCAGATTTGAAGTCCAGCTGTCATAGATCCTCCATATGAGAAATGGGCCGCGCGGAATGATCCGGCGGCCCGTTCTGTCTGCGCCCCGGGTGGAGAGCGCCGGCGCACAAAGCGACGGAGCCCGGTCACAGACTGCGCAGGTTGTTTTGAGCCAGGACACTCTGCGCTTGTCCCGTCCGACGCTACGGACCCGGCCGGCTCGGGTCTACACATTGCGTCGGGTCAGGTCAGGGCGGCCAGCTTGCGGCGGCGCGACGCGGATGCTTCCTGCTCGGCGTTGGCCTGACGCTGCGCTTCGGTCATGGCATATTCGTTTGCCTCGCGATACCAAGCCCGGATGAATCCGCCGCTCTTCTCATGAGGGTTCATGGTGTCGAGGTTAGGCGGCACGAATGCCATGAACGGTAGTTGCGCGTCGTAGCCGAGCAGCTCTATCGAATCCCGTAGGCTCTGCTCTTCCTCATTCGCCGCGTGCAATTCCAGAAGGGCATCGACAACGCGCTTGGTGCGCCTCTTGTGCTCTGCGCTGAAGTGTTTGGCTGCCGCGCGAGACAAGTTGGCCCGCGCATCCCGCACAACAATCTTCTGAGCCGCGATAGCGCGCTTCAGGCTTTCCGCGAGCGACGTGTTCTGCTTGATCTGTTCGGCGAGGTCTTGAACCTGCTTGCCGGCAAGCAAGCGTTCCGCTTCGGCGATCCGCTCAGCGTCAGTCTGCGCCGACGCTCTTGCTTGCTCATCGCACCACGCTGCATGCAACTCGATGATGCGGGATTCGCATTTGGTGAGCTCGGCGTGGAAGCGTGCCAGCTTGTCTGCCTCGGCGCGATATTCCGGGATGCTGTCTAGGCGCGGGTAGTTCGGATTTTCAACGATCGGTTTCATATATTCCCTTTGCTCCCGTCGTTCATGTTGCGGAGTTCACGTATGCCTTCACAGCGCCGCCGGCGTCGATGATATTGCCGCCCGCTCGCACAAAACCCACGAAGCCGATCTGGCCGTTCAGCGTGAAGGCGCTGTCCGTCATGCGGTAGATCGTCAGATCCATCACGTCTCGGATGACGTACTTCGACATCTGTCCGAACAGGATCGACTTCGCGTTCGCCGCCATCACCGGAACGTCCTGGTTGACGGTGATCGGCCTTCCCATAAGGCGGTCAGGAGCGCCGCCGTTGATAACTGCGTCAGCCTCGTAGCCAGGAACGAAGATCGGTCGGCCCAAGCCGTCCTTAATCTTTCGAATGACCCTGACCGAATCGTCGTTCATCATGTAGCCGACGCCTGGCATGTCACGGTATGCCGGATCGATGGAATGCTCGAGGTCAACAAGATCGTCATAGGTCACGCTGACGGTCTGGCCAGTTGCGCCGACCTTGCCATTGCCAACCGCCGTCACGAGGCCGCGCGGCTGGCCAACGCCGGAGCCAATCGTGAAGTGGCGGTTCTGGATGCGGCCGAGGCGCATCGCGAGCAGCGCCTGAATGTAAGCCTCAATGTCGATGAAGCTGTCCTGCACCAGTTCGAACGGGAGCGCAATCTTCTTTGAGCTGTACTTGAAGACGTCCAGCGTGAGATTGCTGAATGTCGTGTCCAGTGCCGTAACCGGGCCGTTCTGGCCGACAATTTCGCCTTCTTCTGCGGTCGGATCGGTTGTGGGGAAATTCATCGTGGCACCGGTCGCCGTGCGGAGCGCATGCGCAACCTGACGCATCCCGCCGAACGACTTCATGGCGATTTCGAGCGAGCGCTGATACTCCGTCGCCACCGTGAATCCACCTTCCGTCGAGGTCGTCGTCGACATTGCGTTGCGGATGTCCGGCGTTTGACGCGCAAGCATGCGAGTGCGATCGCCTTCCGCCATATTGGAAATGCCGCCGGCCATGAAGGCACGCAGCGCGCGCGATTCATCGCCATGCGCGCCCGGCGTGCGCGTCGCGGCGTTCAGCGCTGCGGCATGCTGTGCGGCAGGGTCGTCAGCAGCGAGTTGCGCGCGGCGGTGCTCACGCGCGATTTCAACATCGATGGCCTCGACCTCCGCAAGTAGCGTGTCTAGCCGCCCGGCATCCGCAGCCGGCATTCTCCGATTCGGGGGGTACTTATTGCTGATCTCGCTGGCCAACTTGGCCTTGGCGTTGCGCTGTTCGCGAAGTTCCGAGAGTTTGCTGCTCACATTGTTCTCCGGTCGAGAGTGTCGGTAATGTCAGTCATCAATTGATCTGCCAATAAAAAAGGCAGCAGTCCAATGTTAGGACTACTGCCTCTCGTGGCGATTCATATCCAGCCGTCTAAGTCAGTCCCATCTCCTCGCGCAATACACGGTAGCGATCGCGCGCCATGCTCAGCGCGGCATGCGGGGGTGGGACACGAGCACACGTCAGCATGTGCGCGTCTTTCGGGCTGCTACATCGCCGCCCCCTAACGAGCGCGTCGAATGTCTCCCAGAATTGATCGAAGCGCTTGTTGGAGCGTGAGCGATCAGCTGGCACCTTTCGCTTTACGAACTCAAGTTCGAGCGCCATGAGCAGCACCTCCAGCCGGTCGGCGCCCATCGTGCCCGCCACCACGGCCGTGACAAGCTCGCGCGCTGCCGAATACTGCTTCACGTCGATACCGTGCCCGAACCTCCGCAGCTCTGGAATGGCGCGCTCCTGGGCGGTGATGCGAGTCCGCATCGCACTTGCCGTGTCGACGCATCCGGCCTCCAGCTTTCGCAGCGACTCACGCAGCGCGTCCACGCCGCCGAACAGGTTGTAATCGCTCATCTATCGAACCTCCATGCGCGTCTGGCCGCCGCATCCCGCGCCGCCGCTTCAACGCGAGCGATGCGCAAACGCTCGGCGAAATGGGCGAGGTCAGGGCGCAGGGTGCTTATCGGCTGTCGCTCGATGCACATAACCACATGGTCGTAGCCTTCGTCCGGCCAGCCCTCCAATTTCGCGAGCTCGTCCACCACGGAGAACAACTCGCGCTGCATGGCGTCGAGCTGCTTGCGATTGATATATGGTCCCCACGGGAGGTAGGGGCCGTCGGCGTATAGTGCGCCGTCGCATACGATGCCATCGCGGTGTGCGTTTTTCTCAGCATGGCCACCCGGGGCAGTGCCAAAAGTGCCAAAAGCCCTATGCGTTTTCGGAAAACTGCCCGCCCCATCAGTGCCAGAAGTGCCAAAAGGGGGTGTTCCTAGCTTTTCCGTCCTCGATGCAGCCTGCAAGCGGGCGAGATACTTGTTCATCGACGGTCCTCCGCCATGGTGCGCAACTGATCGAGCGACACGTCAGCCGCGACGAGCAGCCCAAGGAAGCCCGCATCGAAGTGCGGTGCGAGGCGCCGGCCGAGCGCGCGGTCGAGCTGCATCAGGAAGAAGTTGATCCCTTGGCGATGCGCGGTCGCGAGCGTGTTGATGCCCGGGTCCATCAAGTGGCCCGCCGCTTCGAGCGCGCCGCACGTGACTGCGTGACGCTGCCAGCGAGTCATGTGACTGACCGATGACTCAACGGTGGTCACGAGATTCCATATGATGTCGTCACGTCGGGTCATTTGCGTGCTCCAGGGTGAATGCGGTACACCGACTTGGCGCGGCCGCCAGTCTCAGAGGCCTCGGGCACGAGATAGCCGTACTCGATCAGCGTGCCGATCGCCTTCATCGACGCCTCTCGGCTTTCCAGCTCTGACCAGTGATTGCGATAGACGTCGCGCGCCGAGAATCCGTCTGTCAGGTCTCCCGCGTTGATTCGTCGCAACAGCGCCTTCGCGCCGCCAACCTCCGCCACCAGCACGGAGCCGTAGGAGCGTTCGGCGTGACTGCGCAGGTACGCGGCCCATGCGAGCGCCTGATTCATGGCGTAGTCCGTCACCGGGCCGGTGCCGCCGTCAGCGAGGTGCAGCACGAGCGCGATCGACGGCACCAGCTTCCGGTACTTCGCGAGGTGCGACTCCATGGCGGGGTGCAGGTCGCCGCCGCGCAGGGCGTTTTCATGCTCCGTTCGCCACTCGACGAAGATCTCCATGGCTTCTGGAGACAGGCGCAGGAAGGGTGGATTACCGTCTGGCTCGCCGTCCGGGTTGGCCGGGATTTCCGCATGCCACGTCTCGACCGGATCGGCTTCAATGAGGCGTTTGAATACCGCATGCGCGGCGTGCTTCGCCTCGGCGTCCGGCCAGCAATCGACGTTCTCCCACTTTTCACGCGGCACGTCAGGCCATACGAGCACGCCGAAGCGTTGCACAAGGCCATCGTCCGCTGTGCCGCCGCCGATGGCGCTTCGCAGGTATTCGGACAGGCGTCCGGGCTGCGTCGAGCCAATCAGCGAGAGGCACACGGCTTCGATGCGCTGGTGTCCGCGCATAATGCGATCGACGACATAGCCGTCATTGCCATTCCAGCCCGTCAGATAGAAGCCGCGGGCGCTTTCCTGCCCGTCGCGGTCGAGGCCCTTTAGCAGGCTCACGAGCTCGTCCCGGAACACACCCACGCCTTGCGGATTGTCCGCGCAGATCTCACCCAGCTTCTCGACCGTCGCATCGTTGACCAAGTATCGCATCAGCTTCGGCGGTTCCAGCGGCTCGGACTCATGCAGGCTAACTGCCGCATCAGGGTTCTTCTTGAGAGCCGCCATCGCCTTTTTTTCCGCTGCGTCCTCCCGCATCTTATGGATCTTCGCTTCGGACTCGTGCAGCGCCAGTTCGTCCTCGAATCGTTGGCTCGCCTCCAGGTCGAGGCGCTTGACCGGCGCGAGCACGGCGCTCATTGCCGGCGACTTCATGACGCCAGGGCGGCCCACGATACAGACCCACTGATTGGCGTACTCCGTCCAGTCATCGCGGAGCTTCGGGCGCACACCGACGCGGCGGCCAATGGCGATTCCGAGCGCACCGATGATGGTCGCGCCGATGAAATCCGGCGGACACTGCACGCGGTTGGCGATGTCCTGCGCCCACGGCCGCAAGCTCTCGGGCAACAGAGCCATGTCGAACGGCTCGACGGGCTTGAGTGAGTCCGGTAGCGGCTCGATGTCTGGCCATTCGACTGCAGCCGGCGCTTTGGCAAAGAATTCGGAGCGCACCTTCTCAATGCGCTTACGATCCTTTGCCGCGTCGTTGACTGCGAGCGTGTTATCGATGTCAAAATCGTTCAGATAGTCGATCACAGGCGGCCCTCCGCTGCTTGCCTGGTCAGCCATTGCTTGGCCGAGGCGATGATGTACTGCGTTACCCATTCGTCGTGCTCCTTCCATGCTTTTTCGCCCATAGCCATACGGCAGCGGTTGCGCTCCCGTTCGATCATCTGGCCTACCTGGGCCTTGATTGCGTGGCCCTTGCTCATGCGGTGCCTCTTAAGGACTGCTCAGCACCGCGAATACGCCGAGATCTACGGGGCGCTTTGGTGGTAGCACCTTCGCTTGATACCGGCGCGACAGGACTGACAGTGAAGCCGATGCCACCGATCTCCTCGCACATGCGGCGAGCTTCCGCCCACGCAGCCTGCTGGTCGGCGAGCGCCGTACCGTAGTAGGTGCCAGAGCGCCAGAGGCCATCGACTTCGCGGCCAGCGTCGTGCCAGATCGGCATCCAAAGGGCATTAGCCATTTCGAGCCTCCGTTTCGCTATTCAGTGCAGCGCGGATGTCGGACATGAGGTCGGCCATCGCCCAGGAAAAATTCGTGCGTGCGGTCGGGGTCAACTCGTTGGGCGCCGATTCGTCAGCAACTTCGAGCACTATCAACAGGGCTTCCAACTGGAGCGTCTTTCGATTGAGAAGGTCGCGGGTCTCGTTACGCATGGCGCACCTCCATCGGCTGGGCGAGCGAGGCCAGCGCAAGCAGGGCGTCGGCGCAGATGTCGAGTGCGTCGAAGACAGTGGGCGCGAGCGCAGCGGCGCGCAGGGCGCTATTCGCGAGTTCGATAGGGGATTGCGTTTGCTCGGGACGAGCGAGGGCGCTAGTACGCATGCGGACTCCTATGGTATTGGAGGCCCGCCGTCCATCGCCAAATGGGGTGGGCGGGCACGTGACAGGGTTGGCGAACCGGCCCATAGGAAACCGGCAGACCCGAAGGTCTCCCCACCACGGCCCACCCATTGATCGTAGGTGCATGCAGAGGCGTGCGGACGTAAAAAAACCGCGCAGCGGCGGTCGTCCGCCTATGGATCTCAGGTCGCCAAACCCGGTAGCTGTTGTTTCAGCCACGAGGAAAGTATACGCGCCGAGGTTTACGCCATGCAAGCGCATTTTTTTGAAAAGAGCGCCGGGGGTCAGTGACAAAAGTGCCAAAAGTGGGCTTCTGTCAGTTTTGGCACTGAGGTGTCGGGCAGCTTTCCGAAAACGCATGGGGCTTTTGGCACTTTTGGCACTGCCCCGGGCGGCCGTATTTGTATTTTCACGCGGCATCAGTTTGCCCCCTTCGGATCGAAGGAGCGCGCCGCGAGCGCGAGGCCGCGCATCAGTTCGGCCGCCAGTGTCGGCTTGAACATGACGCCCTTGTTGGAGGGGCGATAGTCGCCGTCGTCGGTCACGTACCAGACGCGGACGTCGATGTACGTGTTGCCGCGGAACTCCTTCACGTCCACTCGCAGGCGCTCGCTCGGGTTTTTCACCAGGTCGAGAAAGCGCACCAGATGGTCGGCGGCGGTGTTAACATTCGCGCTGTCTAGGGCGCTCGTCATTCCTTCGGGGTGGCGGGCGTTTTTCTTTTGCATTAAGCCGCCTCCGGCATCAGGTGCTTACGGAGTTCGCCGACGTTCCAGCGGGTAGAGCCGCCGATCTTGATCGGCTTTGGCAGGGCGCCGCGCTTGGCGCGATCCCAGACGGTGGAAACGTTGCAGCCGCATAGCGCAGCTACAACGGTGTCGCTGACTCCGGCAGCGTTCGGGAGGTTGTCGAATTGCTGGAGAGCTTGGGCGTCTGACTTTTTCATCGTATCGACTCGGAAGCGCCCGGAATTGGGCGGGTCGATACGGATTCTTTACCTTATGCAGTCTACGAAAAAGCTCGCTGCGCGGAGCGTGCAACCTCTACGCGCAGCGGTTGCGGTGTGCGCGTAGAGGTTACTCTCCGCGCGCAGCGCGTCTTGACAAATCCCACTTATCTATGTAGCGCCTGCATGTGCGGAATGCCGCGGGCACGATCCTCGTCAGTTGTTCTGCCGCGTCATCTTTGCTCTTGCATGCTGAAAAATTGTCGTCAAGCCACTGAAAGGCGTCGTCTCGAATCGCATGATTTTCAGCGTTGCGTGCGAGTCCGCCTTTGCGATTTACCTCGCTAATGCTAACCGGCCCGCGGCCGCCATTCCAGATTTTGGCGAGGCCCATTGCAACACCATGCCAAGACGCCGCCTCGCGCACGTTCGACCATGCGTAGTCGCGCGCAGCGGGATCGCCCGGAACGGCGTGTGCTAGTCGGGCTAGAACGGCATGGCCATAGGCAATGAGAATCGGCTGTTCTATCAATGGCCACCTTGCGAATTCTAGAGCGTCGAATCCGTTCAACTGCAAGTACTCGCCCTTCATTGCTTCAACGTCAATGTCACATCGATCGTGATAAGGCTCCGCGATTTCCTCATCGAAGTCGTCCTCGGTTTTGCCGGGGGCGACGGCGAGCCAGAGATCCTCGAGATCATCCATGATGTCGAGAGCGGAACTTTCGGGCGTACCAGCCTTATCGACCATCTCGCGCCACTCGGCTTCATAGCGCGCCGCCGCGGCCTCTTGTGACTTTTTATCCCATTGATCGCTCATGCCGATTCTTCCATTTCATCGTTGCCCGGTACCGTGCCATCGGATCCGTGCGGTTTGACAATAAATTCCGCCCAATCTGCCATCATCCGGCGGCGCTTCTCCAGCACGTCGCCGCGCCAGTAGGCAGCCTCCGTGGCGTCGCCCTTGATGTGCGCAAGCGCAACCTCGGCCAGCTCGCGCGGGTAGTTCGTGTGCTCGCCCGCCCAGTCCCGAAACGTCGAGCGGAATCCATGGGGCGTGGCGTCGAGATCTTGTCGGCGCATCAGTTCGAGCAGCGACATGTCGCTCAGTACGCCGCCAGTGCGCGGGCTCCGAAACACGAGGTCTTGATTCTCTTGGCGCTCGATCGCCTTCAGCAGCTCGACGGCCGCCGACGAGAGTGGCACGCGGTGCTCTTTCTTCGCCTTCATGCGCTCGGGTGGCACAGACCAGATGCCGCGCTCTAGGTCGATCTCACTCCAGCGCGCACCGCGCGACTCGCCGGAGCGCGCTGCTGTCAGGATCGTGAAATCGAGGCACCGGGCACTTACACCTTCCGTTGCTCGCAGCGCGACCATGAAACCCGCCATTTGGTCGATCGGCAGAGCGGGGTGGTTGCGCACGCGCTTGGTCTTCTTCGGCGCCGGCAACAGCTTGTCTAGGTTGCCACGCCACGCGGCCGGGTTAATACCGTCGTCGCGGAATCCCTTGACGCGGGCCCAGTCGAGAATCGCCTCGATGCGTCCGCGCAGGCGCGAGGCCGTTTCTGTCTTGGTCGTCCAGATGGGTTCCAGCACTTCCGTAACATGAGCGCGCGTTACATGCCGCACCATCAGGTTCCCGATTTTGGGATAGGCGTACTCGGCGAGCGTGTTACGCCACTGGTCGCCGTGCTTCGCGTTTTTCCACTCTGGCGCCTTCGTCTTGATGAACCGCTTCGCGGCATCCTCGAACGTTACTTCGAGCGCCTGGCTGGCCCGTAGGCGACTGGCCGCCTCCTTTCGAGCCATCACAGGGTCAACGCCTGACGCGATCTCGTCACGGAGCGCTTGCGCCTTCTCGTGTGCTTCCTTCAATGAGACGCTTGGATAGGCGCCGAGGCCGATCTCCCTGCGCCGGTCGCCGACCATGACGCGCAAAATCCACGATTTGGCGTTGGCCGAGGTGATTTGCAGGGCGAGGCCGGCCACATGACCGACGGCATGCGTGCCGGGCGCCGATAGTTGCTTGACGGCCAATGGACCCAGTTCTTTGGCCTTTTTGGGCATTTTGAATTCGAACTTGTCGCTGAGAGGCCCGCTGGGCGGGGCTCGGTCGATTTAGCGAGGGGAAATGCTGACGCGGCAAGGTCAATTCGAACTGGCCGAATCTACCCGCCAACCAACCCACCAAAAAATTTACGATTTTTTCCGATGGAAAGCAATTGATTCCGAGGGAATGTTTTTGTAATAAATCTCGGGGAGGCTTGCTGGGCTGGCGTTTCGCCGATTGAATCCGATTGATTCGGATAAATGGGGAAGGATGTCCTGGCGGAGGCGGTGAGATTCGAACTCACGGAAGGGTTACCCCTTCGCCGGTTTTCAAGACCGGTGCATTCAACCACTCTGCCACACCTCCGAAGCCGCGCATTGTAACCCGAAACGCACGCGCGACGGCAGTCGCACAGGCGACCGGCGTCGACCTCAGTGCGGGTCTTTCAGGAACAGCGCCTGCAAGTCGTTGAGGAAGCGCTGCCCCAACTCGGTCGGCGCGATCTTCTCGTAATCGCGCGTGATGAGCCCGCGCCGCTCCGCTTCCTGCAGCGCCGGTTCGATCGTTGTGATCGGCAGGCCTGTGCGCTCGATGAAACGATGTACCGGAAACCCTTCCACGAGCCGCAGCGCGTTGAGCATGAACTCGAACGGCAAATCGCGCGCGCTCACTTCGTGCTCTTCCTGGACCGGCGTGCCCGCGCGCGCCTGTTCGATAAAGGTCGCCGGATGCTTGTAGCGCGCCTGGCGCACGATACGGTTCGGAAACGAGAGCTTCGTATGCGCGCCGGCGCCGATCCCGAGATAGTCGCCGAAGCGCCAGTAGTTAAGGTTATGCCGGCATTGGCGATCCGGCTGTGCGTAAGCCGAAACCTCATAGCGTCCGTATCCCGCGCCCGACGTGCGCTCGTGAATCCAGTCCTGCATGTCGGCGGACTGGTCGTCGTCGGGCAGGGCGGGCGGAAACTTGGCGAACAGCGTGTTCGGCTCGAGCGTCAGGTGATACAGCGACAGATGCGGCGGCTTGAACGAGAGCGCCGTATCGATGTCGGCCTGGCATTCCGCGAGCGTCTGCTGCGGCAGAGCGAACATCAGGTCGAGGTTGAAGTTGTCGAAAGTCTTCGCCGCGACCTCGACCGCATGGCGCGCCTGCGCCGCGTCGTGAATGCGTCCGAGCGCCTTCAGATGCGCCTCGTTGAAGCTCTGGATGCCCACCGAAAGCCGGTTCACGCCGCTCGCGCGAAATTGCGCGAACTTCGCGGCTTCGAAGGTGCCTGGATTCGCTTCGAGCGTGATCTCGGCGTCGGCGTCGAGCGGCAGCAGGGCGCGCACGTCCGAAAGCAGTCGATCGAGACCCGCCGCGGAAAGCAGGCTGGGCGTGCCCCCGCCGATGAACACCGTATGCACCTGGCGTCCCCAGACGAGCGGCAGCGCCTGTTCGAGATCGGCGCGCAGCGCGTCGAGGTAATCGTCTTCGGGGAAGCGTTCGCCTTTCCATTCATGCGAGTTGAAATCGCAATACGGGCACTTGCGCACGCACCACGGAAAATGCACGTAGAGCGCGAGCGGTGGCAGCGACGTGAGGCGAATGCTGCCAGGCATCGTGAACGACTGGACCACCTCGATGCCGATTCGATGCTGCTGGCTCACGCTTCCTCCTGGAGGCGCGCGAGCAGTTGGCGCAGCGCGATGGCGCGATGGCTCGACGCGTTCTTGAGCGCCGGATCGAGTTCGGCGGCCGTGGCCTCGAGTTCCGGAATGTAGAAGTAAGGGTCGTAGCCGAAGCCGTTGTCGCCGCGCGGTACGTCGAGCATTACGCCGTGCCAGCGGCCTTCGGCGATGAGCGGCTCGGGGTCGTCGGCATGGCGCACGAGCGCGAGCACGCAATAGTAGTAACCGCGGCGATCCGCGTGATCTCTCAGGTTCGCGACGAGCAGCGCGTTGTTCGCCGCGTCGCTCTTCTCGTCCCCCGCAAGCTGCGCGTAACGCGCCGAATACACGCCCGGCGCGCCGTGCAGTGCGCGCACGCACAGGCCCGAGTCGTCGGCGAGCGCGGGCAGCCCCGTGAGCTTCGCCGCGTGGCGTGCCTTGGCGAGCGCGTTTTCCACGAAGGTGGGGTGCGGTTCCTCGGCCTCGGGCACATTGAGTGTGCCTTGCGGCACGAGCTCGATGCCGGCCGCGCCGAGCAGCGCCGCGAACTCGCGCAGCTTGCCTGCGTTGTTCGAAGCGAGCACGACGCGCGAGAGCGCGTCCGCCGCGGTTTTAGCCGCTGAATCCGGCTGCAGATCAGCCATGCGAAATCTCCAGCGCCGCCTTTTGCTTCTCGATCAGCGAGCGGATGCCGCTTTGCGCCAGATCGAGCAGTGCATTCAGTTCTTCTCGCGAGAACGGCGCACCTTCCGCTGTGCCCTGGACTTCGACCATGCCGCCCGAGCCCGTCATGACGATGTTCATGTCGGTGTCACACTGCGAGTCTTCGTCGTAGTCGAGGTCGAGCACGGCCACGCCGTCGTATACGCCCACCGAGATTGCGGCGACGTAGTCGGAGATCGGCGAGCGTTCGATGCGGCCCGTGGCCAGCAGCTTCGAGACGGCGTCGTGGGCCGCCACGAACGCGCCCGTGATGCTCGCCGTGCGCGTGCCGCCATCGGCCTGCAGCACGTCGCAATCGATGTTGATGGTGCGCGCACCCAGCGCTTCGAGGTCGAACACGGCGCGCATCGCGCGGCCGATCAGGCGCTGGATTTCCTGTGTGCGGCCCGTTTGCTTGCCGCGCGCGGCCTCGCGGTCGCTGCGCGTGTGCGTGGCGCGCGGCAGCATGCCGTATTCGGCGGTGAGCCAGCCCTGGCCCTTGTCGCGCAGGAACGGCGGCACGCTTTCGGACACGCTCGCGGTGCACAGCACCTTGGTGTCGCCGAACTCGACGAGGACCGATCCTTCGGCGTACTTCGTGTAGTTGCGGGTGATACGGACTTCGCGAAGCTGGTCGGCGGCGCGGCCGGAGGGGCGCTGGATGGATTGGGTCATCGTGAAGGTGCGCGAGGGCACGAGAGGGAAGGGGAAAGCGTGATTTTACCGCCTCCGCGCGCCTCGCGACGGGCACGCCGGAAGGCGGCGGGAGCGCGAAAACGGGGTCGCGCCGGCCAGGCGGACCGCGCAGCCCGCGCTTGCGAAGGCGCGCCCTCAAAAATGGGATAATGCGATTTCTCCGCCCCGCGCTTTTCGTCCATTCGCGACAACACGCCGGGCGCCTCGATTTCCTCGCCGTGACCCGCGCGCCCAGCGCACGACGCCACGGCTTTCTTCGCGAGACGAACCATGATTTACAGCATGACCGGCTATGCCAGCGCCACGCGCGAGCTTGCTGCGGCTTCGGGCACGGGCGGCGCGAGTGTCTCCGTCGAATTGCGCACGGTGAATTCGCGCTTTCTCGATCTGAATTTCCGCATGCCCGAAGACGTGCGCGTGTGCGAGCCCACGCTGCGCGAAATGCTGATGACGAAGCTCTCGCGCGGCAAGGTCGACATCCGCATCAACATCCAGAAGAGCGAGCAGGGCGCCAATGCGGGCGCGCTCAACCGCGATGCGCTCGACCAGCTCGCCGGGCTCGAGCGTGCGGTGCTCGAAGCGTTTCCCGAATCGGGTCGTCTGCGCACGGGCGAGATCCTGCGTTGGCCCGGCGTGCTGGCGGAAAGCGGCGTGGCGCCCGAGGTGCTGCGCGACGCCGTGCTCGGCTGTGGCAAGCAGGCCATCGCCGACCTGATCGAAGTGCGCGCGCGCGAAGGCGCGCAGCTCGCCAACATGCTGCTCGCGAACGTGACCGAAATGGAGGCGATCGTCGCGCGCATCACGCCGCTCGTGCCGGAGCTGATCGCGAAGCACCAGCAGAAGATCGTCGAGCGCCTGCAGGAAGCGCTCGGCATCGCCGCGCCGGACAGCAACGGCAA
This sequence comes from Paraburkholderia sp. BR10872, assembly GCF_040965835.1. Lineage (NCBI taxonomy): Bacteria > Pseudomonadati > Pseudomonadota > Betaproteobacteria > Burkholderiales > Burkholderiaceae > Paraburkholderia > Paraburkholderia sp. BR10872. The sequence continues at coordinate 57,581 of NZ_JBFRCN010000022.1, read as the reverse complement.
CGGCGGCAGCATCGGCAACATCTCGCGCGAGGAAATCGCCGAGCGCATTCGCCAGGAAGTGACGATGTATGGCATTCGCATCGACATCGCCGAAGAGCTCTCGCGCCTCACGGCGCACCTGAACGAAACGCGTCACGTGATCGAGAAGGGCGGCCGCGTCGGCAAGCGTCTCGACTTCATGATGCAGGAGCTCAACCGCGAAGCGAACACGCTCGGCTCGAAGGCGGCGGCGAAGGAGCTCGCGGACGCTTCGATGACGCTCAAGCTGCTCATCGAGCAGATGCGCGAGCAGGTCCAGAATCTCGAATGAAGGAAGCAACGAACATGACCGACCAAAGCAGCGCCCCCAAAACGGACGCGAAGCACGACAAGAAGCGCAATCCGTATGCGGGCATGTACCCCGGCAACCTCTTCATGGTGGTGGCGCCGTCGGGTGCGGGCAAGTCGACGCTCGTGAACGCGCTGCTCGCTGAAGACAGCGCGATCCGCCTGTCGGTTTCGTACACGACGCGCGCGCCGCGTTCGAAGGAGCGCGACGGCGAGCACTATCACTTCACGACCGTCGACGACTTCCTCACGCGCCACGCCGCGGGCGAGTTTCTCGAGAGCGCAGAAGTGCATGGCAACTACTACGCCACGTCGCGCGTGTGGATCGAAGACCAGATGAAAATCGGCCATGACGTCCTGCTCGAAATCGACTGGCAAGGCGCGCAGCAAGTGAAGAAGCAGTTCCGCAATGCGGTGGAAATCTTCATCCTGCCGCCCTCGCTCGAAGCGCTCGCCGACCGCCTGAAAAAGCGCGGCGAAGACGAGCCGAACGTCATCACGCGGCGCCTGCTCGCAGCGGGCAGCGAGATCGCGCACGCGAGCGAATCGGAGTATGTCGTGATCAACGAGAACTTCGATCGCGCGTTGCAGGAGCTGCGCAATATCGTGAGTGCTACGCGCCTGCGCTTCGCTTCGCAATACGCGCGGCATACCGAGCTCTTCGTGCAGCTCGGTATCCACCACCCGCAGCCCGGCGCGTCGGGCACATAAGGTAGAATAAGAACCTGCTGAGAATGAGAAGGAACCCGACATGGCCCGCATCACCGTCGAAGATTGTCTGAAACAGATTCCGAACCGCTTCGAACTGGCGCTCGCCGCGACGTATCGCGCCCGCCAGCTCGCACAAGGTCACACGCCCAAGATCGAAAGCCGCGACAAGCCAACCGTTGTCGCGCTGCGCGAGATCGCGGCTGGCCAGGTCGGCCTCGAAATGCTGAAGAAGGTGCCCGTCTAAGGGCGCGTTCCGAGGCATTGTCGATCGCCATGTAGTTCGTACCGCCGCAGCCGCTTAACCGTCAACGCCAAACCTGATACGGAGGGGAACATGAGCATCACGCCCTCGCCGGCCACCGACGTGGACCAGGAAGCCGAGACTGCGAGCCCTGCGCGCAATTACATCGACGCGGTCCTCGAACAGTCGTTTCGACATCTGTTCGGTCCGACCGCGACGCCGGAGCAGCCCCGCAAGCACGGGGTCGTCTCCATCGCCAATCTGACCGCCGCGCTCTCCGGTTACCTCACTCCCGAGGAAATCAAGGAGGTCAAGGCGGCGTTCCACTTCAGCGATGAGGCCCACCTCGGGCAATATCGCCAGAGCGGCGAACCCTATATCACCCATCCCGTCGCCGTCGCGGAAATCTGCGCCGGCTGGAAGCTCGACGCGCAGTCCATCATGGCCGCGCTCCTGCACGACGTGATGGAAGACCAGGGCGTGACCAAGGCGGAACTCGCCGAGCGCTTCGGCGCGAAGGTCGCGGAACTGGTCGATGGCCTGTCGAAACTCGACAAGATGGAGTTTCGCAACCGCGAGGAAGCGCAGGCGGAGAACTTCCGCAAGATGCTCCTCGCGATGGCGCGCGACGTGCGCGTGATTCTGGTGAAGCTCGCCGACCGGCTGCACAACATGCGCACCCTCGGTGCGGTGCCGCCAGAAAAGCGCCGCCGCGTGGCGCGCGAGACCATCGACATCTACGCGCCCATCGCGCACCGTCTCGGTCTGAACAACACCTATCGCGAGCTGCAGGACCTGAGCTTCGCGAACTTCAATCCGAATCGTTACGCCACGCTCGAAAAGGCGGTGAAAGCCGCGCGCGGCAATCGCCGCGAAGTGGTCAGCAAGATTCTGGAAGCGGTGCAGCGCGCAATTGCCGACGCTAAGCTCGACGCCGAAGTCACCGGCCGCGAGAAGACCATCTTCAGCATTTACAAGAAGATGCGCGACAAGCAGTTGTCGTTCTCGCAGGTGCTCGACGTGTACGGTTTTCGCGTCGTGGTCGAATCGGCGCTCGAGTGCTACACCTGCATCGGCGCGCTCCATGCGCTCTACAAACCGGTTCCGGGCAAGTTCAAGGACTACATCGCCATTCCCAAGGTGAACGGCTATCAGTCCCTGCACACCACGCTCGTGGGCCCGTTCGGCGCGCCGATCGAGTTCCAGGTGCGTACGCGCAAGATGCACGAGATCGCCGAAGCCGGCGTGGCGGCGCACTGGCTCTACAAGAACGGCGGCGCCGATCTCAACGACGTGCAAAAGCGCGCGCACCAGTGGCTCAAGTCGCTGCTCGACATCCAGAGCGAGGTGGGCGACTCGAGCGAATTCCTCGAACACGTCAAGATCGACCTGTTCCCGGACGCCGTCTATGTCTTCACGCCGAAGTCCAGGATCATGGCGCTGCCGCGCGGCGCCACAGCGCTCGACTTCGCTTATTCGATCCACAGCGACCTCGGCAACCAGTGCGTGGCCGTGAAGATCAATAACGAGTTGCTGCCGCTGCGTACGGAACTGAAGAGCGGCGACATCGTCGAGGTGATCACGGCGCCGTACTCCAAGCCGAATCCGGCGTGGCTCGGCTTCGTGCGGACCGGCAAGGCGCGTTCGGCGATCCGGCACTACCTGAAGACGATGCGTCTCACGGAGTCGGTGCAGCTGGGCGAGCGGCTCGTCGATCAGGCGCTCAAGGGCTATGGCTACCAGCTTTCGGAGGTCACGCCGGAAGTGTGGGAGAAGCTGGTCCTGTGGACCGGCAACAAGAACCGCCAGGAAATTTTCGCCGACATCGGTCTTGGCCGGCGCGTGGCGGCGGTTATGGCCAAGCGCATCGAAGTGCTGATGAGCGGCCAGGACGCCGACGACGCCGAGCATCACCATCCGCCGCGCGACCCGAATGCGCCGCCGGCGCCGCCTGTCGTCATTACGGGCACCGAGGGCATGTCGGTGCAGCTTTCGGCTTGCTGCCGCCCGATTCCCGGCGACGACATCATGGGCTACATAGGCATCGGCCTCGGCATGGCGATCCATACGACCGACTGCCGCGTGGCACAGCGTATCCACCGGCGCGACCCGGGCCGCTGGATCGACGTGGCGTGGGCGCCGCAGCCGGGGCGTCTGTTCGACGTCGCCGTGAAGGTGCTGGTGAAGAACACCAAGGGCGTGTTCGCGCGCGTGGCGGCCGACATTACGTCGGCAGACGCCAATATCGTGCACATCGCGATGGACGACGATCTGGCACAGGAATCGAACATGTTGCGTTTCGTGATCCAGGTGAGCGATCGCGTGCACCTCGCGAACGTCATGCGCCGCGTGCGCACGAATCCGGACGTGATGCGCATCGCGCGCGAGCGCTCGAGCGACGACGGGCACCATCGCCACGACGGCGGCATGCGCATCGAGCGCGAGCGTGCGGATTATTGATCGGGGCGCGTGCGCCATCTTCCTTCGAACCGAAACGAGGGACTCGCAATGAACGTAGCTAAACTGACCGGCCTCGCACTCGATTACTGGGTGGCACGCAGCCTGCCGGACTTCGTGCGTGAAATCTATTTCACCGACAGCGGCGAGACCGTCGCCGTGCGCGGCAACGACCGCGGGCGCCCGTGGGATGGCCGCTTCATGCCCACCGATTCGTGGGAGGCGGCCGGCGTGGTGCTCGACCGCGCGAGGCGCGTGGAACTGCGCGAAGGCGAGCCGGCTTCTTGTGTGGCCGAGTTCGAGGGTGACTCGCGTGCAGTGCAAGCCTACGGAGAAACCACGCGCGAGGCGCTGCTGCGGGCGTTTGTCGCGAGCCGCTTCGGTGAGACGGTAGGGGAGATGCTGCGTCAGCCCCAGGCATTGCTAGGGATGGGCATGGAGCCGGTGGCGGAGCCCAGTGCGATTGGCGACGTGGAGGACCTGCCGCGTCCCGACGCCCAGATCGGCGATATCGGCGCGCCACCGCGTTAGGCTCCGCTTCTCGCGCGAACCCTGCGCAGCCAATTCAGCAGCTGAAAAGACAAAGGGCCTTTCCATTCGGAAAGGCCCTTTATTTGGTGGCGCGGCTGGCAGGATTCGAACCCACGACCCCTTGGTTCGTAGCCAAGTACTCTATCCAACTGAGCTACAGCCGCACGCTAAAACGATACTACTTACTACAGTATACTGCTTGAAACCCTTCCCGGATCGAACAGACGAGAAACGTTTCGAATAAGTGGCGCGGCTGGCAGGATTCGAACCCACGACCCCTTGGTTCGTAGCCAAGTACTCTATCCAACTGAGCTACAGCCGCACGCAGAAAAGAGATTATAGCAGGGCTTTAAAAAAAGGGAAGGCCCTGTCGTGATTTGTGTTGCGGCGAGGTTCGTGTACGCTGGTAGTCATGACTGAATCAGTACACGTACCGCAGTGATCCCATCATGAACAAGGCATTTGTCAAAGAATCGACCGACAACGACGACGACGATCTCGAAGCCGGTCTCCCGGAAGTTCCCACCGGCACGAAGAACTACATCACGCCCGCCGGCTATGAGCGCATGCGCAGCGAACTGCTGCACCTGATCGACGAGGAGCGGCCCGAAGTGGTCAAGCTCGTCTCATGGGCGGCCTCGAACGGCGACCGTTCCGAAAACGGCGACTACATCTACGGCAAGCGCCGGCTGCGCGAAATCGACCGCCGCATCCGCTTCCTCACGAAGCGACTGGATCTGGCCGAAGTCGTGGACAGCAGCCGGCAGGAGAGTGTGGACCAGGTATTCTTCGGCGCGACCGTCGAGTACGGCACCGGGGACGGCGAGGCGCATTCGATCACGATTGTCGGCATCGACGAGGTCGATCTCGACCTCGGCCACGTGAGCTGGGTTTCACCCATCGCGCGGGCGCTTCTGAAGGCGAAGATCGGCGATCAGGTCACGCTGCACACGCCGGCGGGGCCGGAGCCGATCGACGTCCTGGACGTGCGCTATCCGCCGCCGCGAGGCTGAGCGTATCGGTTGCCGCAGAAATAAAAAAAGGCACCCGAGAGTGCCTTTTTCAGCTGCAGTGCTGGCCGAGACGGCCAGCAGCGTGCTGCTTAGAAGCGGTGACGCATACCGACCGTCACAGCAACCTGGTCCTGACGGGTCGAAGCCGAACCCAGACCGTTCAGGTACGCGCCGATACCGTCCTGGTTCGACGACACGTGCTGCCAGTCGCCTTGCAGGTAGACGTCGGTGCGCTTCGACAGTGCGTAGTCCGACTGCAGTGCGACCGTGTTGTAGTTCGGGTTCACGCCGCCGCCGAAGTTCGCACGGGTGTACGTGTACGCGCCAGCCAGGCTCAGGGCCGGGGTCAGAGCGTAACGGATGTTGCCTTCAAAGTTCTGGAAGCGTGCGCTGTTACCGCCCAGCGAGATGCCCTTGCTCGTACCCGACTGCGCCGGCGAAATGTTGATCGCGTTGCCCAGTTGGGTTTGCGTGTAGACGAAGCCAGCCGTTGCCGGGCCGAACGTGTAGTTCACGCCGCCGCCGAACGTGCTTTGGCGGCCTGCGCCGAACGTGTAGTCGCCCGCTTGCGCGCCCGAGAACGAAGACGAGTTGAACTGCTGGTTGTTGATGTTGTTGTTTGCGTGCAGGTAAGCAGCTGCAACGTTCAGGCCGGCGTAGTTATACGTCGCGCCGAAGCTGTACGCACGGTTGTTCGCGAATTCGGTGCTGTTCGAGAACGAGTACGTGCCGCCGAACTTGAAGCCAGCGTAGTTGACGCTCGAGTACTTGATCGTGTTGTTGAAACGGACCGAGTTGTTCAGATTGTCGTTGTCATACGGGTGGGCAGCGATCGTGCCACCGTATTGCGTGCCGGTGTTCGACAGCGGTGCAAGGTAGTCGACCACGGAGTCGTACTGGCGACCGAGGGTGACCGCGCCGAACTGGTCGCTTGCCAGACCGACGAACGCCTGGCGGCCGAACATGCGGCTCGACTGGCCAAGCGTACCGTTCTGGATGTTGAAGCCGTTTTCCAACGTGAAGATGGCCTTCAGACCGCCACCGAGGTCTTCAGCGCCACGCAGGCCCCAACGGCTGCCGTTGACGGTGCCGCTCGATGCCTTCCAGAGGCTGTGGCCGCCGGAGTTGTTTGCGTAGGTGATGCCTGCGTCGATCAGGCCGTACAGCGTAACGCTGCTTTGCGCGTGTGCAGCCGTTGCAAAAACGCCCGTCAGGGCGGCGACCATGAGAGTCTTTTTCATCTTTGTAACTCCGAGAACAGAGGTGGGTTTCGTTGAACCCTGTTTGGGAAACCGACCATGCGAAGCGCAGCGAGAGGCAAAGTTCGCGTGGTACGAATTAATCAGTCCGAGACAATCAGTCCGAGACGGTTTCCAGACAGGCAGAGTGTAGAGAGGGTGCTCGAAGAGGGGGTATTCCGAATTCCGCAATAAAGTATTGCGATATCTGAAATGATTATCTCGCTCGTCTTAAGCCCTGCTGGTAAAGGCTTTGAGCGGATTTCTCGGGAGAGGGATGAAACTGTCAACCGATCGAGCGTTGTGCGATCGCTACAACAATCGGTTGCGGAAAACGGCCTAAAACGATTTCAACTGATTATTGCGCGCAGCGTAACAGATGATTGCGCGCCGTATACTTAATCGTGAGACCTGGCTCCGGCTATACTGCAATCGCTGCTTTCCGAAGCAGACTTTTTCGTTGACGAAAAAGATCTCCAAACCTTTGTCGGCGCGGCCTTTTCAGCCGCGCTTTTTTTTGCCTGTCTTCAGCCACGCGCGCTACGCGTACCTTATCGGGTGCCCGCATGCGGCGGTTCCGGCTGCAGGCTCCAGTCTTCCATTACGTAGTGCCTGGCGTCCATAGGGGAACACAGCAGGTTGTGCCAGTGGTCCCCGTGCCATGCGCCGTAGGTTTCGGCTTCTTCAGCCGTTGGCGCAATCCCGTCCGTTTGTACGAGCCAGTGAATCCATCGCTGCAGAGCTGTCAGCATGATGACCTCCGATGCCGCTAACAATATGAATCATGAATTGAATGTATTACTCGAACAACCGGGAGAAACACTTACGTTTGACACGAATTGTTACACTTCGGGAAAACTTCCCGGTAGAAATGACGTGAGCGAGATAATCGGGTAAAAACGACGTACTTTTATATATTCATTCGGATGGCATACGGTTTTCTTGCCGCTTTTTGATGCGTACCGCTTTTATCGCTGAATCGGGAATGCTGTTATAAAAAATTCGCTTGACTGGCGATTGTCGTTCCCCGTATAACGGCAAGGCTGATTTTCGTTCTGCTGCATTTCAAACCTGGAATTCGCGAAGCGGGACGGCGGGAATTGGCTGGATACGGCGTGAGGGTTATTACCCGCGTCATTAAAATCTCGAGGGAAACTGAAACATGGAAACCGGTATCGTCAAATGGTTCAATGATGCGAAGGGCTTTGGCTTCATCACGTCTGACGCGGGCGGCGACGATCTGTTCGCGCACTTCTCGGAAATCCGCGCCGACGGCTTCAAGTCGTTGAAGGAGAACCAGCGTGTGTCGTTCGACGTCAAGGTCGGTCCGAAGGGCAAGCAGGCCGCGAACATTCAGCCGCTGTAAGTACAGCGTGCGAGCGCTCGCTACGCGTACGCTCATGCGACACCAGGCCCCGGGCAAACCCCGGGGTTTTTTATTTTGACATATTGATATTTAGTCAAATTGACTTGTCATGCTTTTAGTCGCGGAATTAATCGGGAAAACCCTGGAATCCGGGATTCTTCTGATTCGGGTTTTCACTAAAAGGCACAAGTCGTAGTTGCACTGCCGGAACCGTCGGCGCGTGGCGTCCAAACGGTGCATACTTGGGCCGTTTTCCATTTCCCCTGTCGTTTTCCATGTTTGAATCCTCCTCGAGCGCCGCACAGCCCGCCGGCGATCTTCCCATCGTCTTCGTGGACCTCGAGACGACCGGCGGTTCGCCAGGCGAGCACCGCATCACCGAAGTTGGCGTTGTGGAGGTGGCCCAAGGACAGGTGACACGATGGAGCACCCTCGTCGATCCCGGCCAGCCTATCCCGCCCTTTATCCAGCAACTCACCGGTATTACGGACCAGATGGTGCGCGGCGCGCCGCGCTTCGACGAGATTGCGGCGGAACTCCACGAGCGACTCGCCGGCAAGCTCTTTGTGGCGCACAACGCGGCCTTCGATCGCGGCTTTCTGCGCGCAGAGTTCGAGCGTGCCGGTTATTCCTTCAACCCCGATGTGCTGTGCACCGTGCGCCTGTCGCGGGCGCTTTTTCCGGGTGAGAAGCGCCACGGGCTCGACGCGCTGGTCGGACGCCACGCGCTCGTGCCGTCCGATCGACATCGCGCGCTCGCCGACGCCGATCTCCTCTGGCAATTCTGGCAGCGGCTACCCGCGCTAGTGCCCGGGGAAGCGCTGGCGTCGCAGATCGAGCGTACGACGCGCCGCCACGTACTCGCCGGCGACATTACCGACGAACTCATCGACACGGCGCCGGCAGGCCACGGCGTGTATGCGTTCTATGGCGAGAACGACGTCCCGCTCTATGTGGGGCGCAGCGTGCGGGTGCGCCAGCGTGTGCGTGCGCATCTTTCGGGTGAGCGGCGCTCGTCGCGCGAACAACGGATGGCGCAGCAGGTCCGTCGCGTGGAGTGGCGAGCGACAGGCGGCGAGCTTGGCGCGCTCCTTGTCGAGGCGCAATGGATCGCCACGCTCAAGCCCTCGTTCAATCGCATGCCGCGTGTGTCGAAGCGCGACCCTGCCGACCTTGGGGCGGCGCCCTGGCCATTCGGCGGCGCAGTGGTCGTGCTCGAGCAGGACTCGACGAATGGCGCCGACGTTTATCACCTGATCGATCGCTGGTGCTATATGGGCGCCTTTCCCACCACTACCGAGGCTGAGGCGCTGGTGGACCACAGCGCCGAGCGGGTATTCGAGCTCTCGACCTGGCGCATCCTGCAGACGCACTTCGAACGCGGCCTTCGCGTGCAGGTGCTGCACCCCTCCGAGGCCGACGGCCTCACGAGCGCGGCATAGCAGCGCTTAGGCGGTTCCGCCCACGCCGCCCGCTTCGCACACGTGTTCCAGCGCCTGATTCATCGCATTCGTGCGCGCGGAGTCGTATCGTGTGAGCTCCTTCCAGTTCGCCACCGTCCTTGCGACGCGCGCCGGGCAATCCGGTGCGCTGCGCAGCGGCTGCACGCGTGCGAGCGCGCCGATCAATTGTCCGGTGAGTCTGTCGAGTTGCGGCCGTGTCGCCGTAGCGAGATCGGGTGCCGGGTCGCTGGGCGCCTGGGAGGCACGCCACGTGTCGAATAGCGACTTCTGCATTTGCGTGCTGGCATCGATCTGATCGCGGAAGAATGCACGCGCAAACGCGGGATCGACGCCGGCTGCCGTGGCGCGCTTCTGCACGTCGGCGAGCAGGGCGTCTTCGCGGGGCGTATCGGTGATCGGCTTGTGATGCTGCCATTTCCAGTGCGCGACCGGTTCGGCGAGCGCCAGCCGCTGGGAAACGAGCGCGACGAGGTTGGTCAGGGCGGTGTCGTCACCGTCGGCGTGGACGGATGCGATCGGCAGGGCGAAGAGCAGCGCTGCAGCGCAGCGCGCGTTCGCACGGGTCAGCAATGTCATCGAGTGGAAGAGAGACGCCGGCAATAAAAACCGAAGCATAGCCGGTTATGGCGCGCTTGCGTCTAACGGCGCTGAGGTCGAATCTTCGAGATGGTCGCATCGAGGCGCGCCCGCGATCCAGCGCGCCGGGTGCAAGCTGCTATTGCGCAAAACTGCGCGCAGCACGACACGCGCGTCCCCGAGCTACGCGTGTCTTTAGTCACACGAACGTCTACCGCGTGCTCGCGAGCGCGTACGTGTGCATTTCCCCGTCACTTCTGTTCGTGTGCCTTGCGTTGCTCGTCGAGAAATGCGCGCACGTGAGCGGGCAATTCATCGCCGAGAAACTCAACGGCCACCGGTTCCGGATCCGGGCTGAAGACTTGGTCCGGGGTCGGAACCCTTGGCGGTTTGGCGTCCATGATCTTTCTCCTATGTAAGCCGATTATCCGGCTCGCTACTTCTGCTGCGCTAGTCCCGCTTACGGTAACAGTGCTTTTCTCGCACGCGTGTTGCTTCTTCGCACAGCGATACAAATGATTAACGGCGCGGGAATATAATTGTTGAGATGTCCTTCGTACTGTCGCATGCTGCGTGAATCGCGCACGTCCCACGTTTCTCCCAACACTCCCGCGCAGCATCTGCTGCACTTGCACAACGCCTCGAGCGCACTTCCCCCGGCTCTGAGCACGGCGCGGGTTCTGCCGCCTTGCCGCGTTCGTATTGCGCGCCGCAAGGGCGGGCCGGTCCTTCGGCCTTGGCTGGCACATACCGTTTATGTACAACGGTCGATTATGCTTAGCCGTTGACGTCGAAACGTTAATAAGAATTAAAACTATGTAAGCGACCGTTTCTATCCAATTGGGCGATTAATACTTTGTTGCGCGTCATTTGGCCGCGATTAATGACCGAACGTGCGTAAATGGCCGCGCATTGGGGCGCGCCCTCTTGATGCACTCCGATAATTCGTTACGTTTGGGCCTCCGGCGGCGCCGGCACGCGCTGCACGTGAGCATGGTTCGCGGGCGTCGCGCGCACGTCCACCTGACCGTGAATACGTGACTGGTGGACGTCCGCGAACATGTAGTACGGGAACGGGTGTGCGGGCTCGGAGGCCGCATCGAGACGCGCGACCAGTTCGGGCGCGAGCGTGAAGTCGAGCGCGCCAAGCGACTCTTCGAGTTGCTCCGACCTGGTCGCGCCCACGATGATGCTCGCCACGCCGCGCTTCTGATACAGCCAGTTCAACGCGACCTGCGCCATGGGCCGGTTGGCCTCGTGCGCGACCCGCTCGAGCTCGGCGACGATCGCGAAGTTGCGCGCCGAGAGCTTGTCGAAGCCGGGCGGCGGCTTGGCGCCCATCGTCTGCAAGCGGCCCGCACCGCTCACGCCTTCGCTTGCCTGCGACGGCCGATATTTTCCCGACAGCACGCCCATGCCGAGCGGACTCCAGGGCACGAGCCCCATGCCGAGTTGCGTCGCGAGATCGGCGAATTCGTGTTCCGCGTTGCGCTCGATCAGGGAGTATTCGAGCTGCATGGCGGCTACCGGCTCGAAGCCGCGCCAGTCGGCCAGCGTCTGCGCGCGGCCCGCGTACCAGGCGGGCACGTCGGAGAGGCCCACGTAGCGGATCTTGCCGGCGCGCACGGCGTCGTCCATGGCGCGCATCACTTCGTCGACGGGCGTCATACGGTCCCACGTATGCAGGTAATAGAGATCGATGTAGTCGGTGCCGAGGCGTTTGAGCGAGCCGTCGAGCGCACGCAGCAGGTTCTTGCGATGGTTGCCGCCGGCGTTCGGATTGCCCGCTTGCGCGTTGTATGAATACTTGGTGGCGATGACGAGTCGCTCACGCAGACCGCGTGCCGCCGCGAAGCGCCCGACCCAGGTTTCGCTCGTGCCTTCTGTATAGAGATCGGCGGTATCGATGAAATTGCCGCCTGCGTCGACATAGAGGTCGAAGAGTCGCTGTGCGGCGGCTTCGTCGGCGCCCCAGCCCCATTCGGTGCCGAACGTCATCGTGCCGAGGGCGATGGGGCTGACGCGTAGGCCCGAGCGGCCGAGCAGGGTATAGCTGTCGAGTTTCATGGCGGTTTCCTCAAAGAGTGATTGGCGAACGCGAACTCATCTTGCGCTATTCCTTTTTGTGGAAAAATCGGGTTCACCTGAAAGCACTGTGAAGTCAGGCTTCACAATGGAGACGAGATGAGCCCGGTTTCCACTCCGGCGTTAGCGCCGCCCGTCACCTCGGGACTGGCGGGACGCCTGCCTGCACTGCTGGCGGTGGCTGCTGTCGCGCGCCACGGCAGCTTCACGCGTGCGGCGTCCGCCGCGGGCTTCTCGACGTCGGCGCTATCGCAAACCGTGCGTGCGCTCGAAGCGCAACTCGGCGTGAGGCTCTTCAATCGCACGACGCGCCGGGTCGCGCTGACCGAGGCCGGCGCGCAGTTTCTCGCGCGCGTCCAGCCCGCGCTCTCACAGATCGAGGCGGCGTTCGAGGCGCTCGACGCCTCGCGCGACGCGCCGGCCGGCACGCTGCGCATCAACCTGCCGCGCGTGGCGAGCGAGCTGCTCGTCATGCCGCACCTCGCGGAATTCATGACGCGTTATCCGCAGATCAAGCTCGAACTCGCGCTCGACGATGGTTTTGCCGATCTGGTCGGCGACGGCTTCGATGCAGGCATTCGCCTGGGCGAATCGGTTGCGCCGGGCATGGTGGCGGTGCCGATCGGCGGGCCGGTTCGCATCGTCGTGGTGGGCTCGCCCGCATACTTCGAACGCCACGGCCGGCCGGTCACCCCCGACGACCTGGCCGCGCATGATTGCCTGCACTATCGCTTCGCGACGGGTGGGGTCTACCGATGGGAGTTCGCGCAGCCGGGCGACCCAGGGCGCGTGTTCGAAGTGGTCACCGAGGGCCGCTTCGTGACGAACGATCTGCGTACCATGGTGCGCGCCTCGGAGCAGGGCGTGGGTCTTCTGCACGTGATCGAGGATTACGTGCGCGCGCCGCTGGAGGAAGGCCGGCTCGTGCCGGTGCTCGAGCCGTGGGGCGCATCGTTTCCGGGGTTCTATTTGTATACGGTCGGACGTGCGCAGTTGCCGCCCAAGCTGCGTGCGTTCATCGACTTTCTGCGCGAGAAGCGTGAGGGCGCTTAAGCTCAGGTAGCGCGACTTGGGGGGCGATGGGAGGATGGGATGGCAGAGGCGGGCGAGGCCGCTGCGTGCACGCCGACGCCACAAAGCAAAAAGCCCAGTCGAAGACTGGGCTTTTTGCTTGAATCCTGGTGCCGGAAAGAGGAATCGAACCCCCGACCTTCGCATTACGAATGCGCTGCTCTACCGTCTGAGCTATTCCGGCGCGCATCAGAGAAGAAAGATTATAGGAAGTCTCCGCGAACTATGCAAGCCCTTCCCTCCTCTTTTTTCATTTTTTCGCTTCGTGGTGGTAGCGCGTGACGCGCTCGACCTCGCTCTTCGAGCCGAGGAACACGGCAACGCGCTCATGCAGGCTCTTCGGCTGGATGTCGAGAATGCGCTCTTCGCCGTTGGTCGCCATGCCGCCCGCCTGTTCGACGATGAACGACATCGGGTTCGCTTCGTACATCAGGCGCAGCTTGCCGGGCTTGGACGGATCGCGCTTGTCGGCCGGGTACATGAAGATGCCGCCGCGGTTCAGAATGCGGTGCACGTCCGCGACCATCGAGGCAATCCAGCGCATGTTGAAGTTCTCGCCGCGCGCGCCGTCCTTGCCGGCGTTCAGCTCGCCGATGTACTTCTGCACCGGCTCATACCAGTGGCGTGCGTTCGACGCATTGATCGCGTATTCGCGCGTCTCTTCCGGAATGCGCATGTTGCTCTGCGTGAGCACCCACGAGCCCAGTTCACGGTCGAGCGTGAAGCAGTTCACGCCGTGGCCGGTCGTGAGCACGAGCACCGTTTGCGGGCCGTACACGGCGTAGCCTGCGGCGACCTGCTTCGTGCCGGGCTGCAGGAACGATTCCTCGGTTGCCTGCTGGCCGTCCGGGCAGCGCAGCACCGAGAAGATCGTGCCGATCGACACGTTCACGTCGATGTTCGACGAGCCGTCGAGCGGATCGAACACGAGCAGGTATTCGCCCTTCGGATAGTTGGCCGGAATCGGGAAGAACGTTTCCATTTCCTCCGAGGCCATCGCGGCGAGGTTGCCGCCCCATTCGTTGGCGTCGAGCAGGATTTCGTTCGAGAGGATGTCGAGGTTCTTCTGCACTTCGCCCTGGACGTTCTCGCTGCCGGCCGTGCCGAGGGCGTCACCGAGCGCGCCCTTGCTGACGTTGAAGCTGATCGCCTTGCACGCGCGCGCGACGACTTCGATCAGAAGACGCAGGTCGGCGGGCAGATTGCTGTGCTGGCGCTGCTGCTCGATCAGGTACTTGGTGAGGGTGGTGCGACGTTGCAAAGCCATTGCAGTACTCCGGATACGCTTAGGGATGTCGCAATTCTACCCGCTCGACTGTGACCGCCCGCCGCACAGCCACGCAAAATAAAGCGCCGGGGCGCCGCTGGGCTTGCTGGAGCGGCTTTTCGCGCGGCGACGGGTCGCTTCACCCCGCCAAAAATAATCGTGAAAAAATGCGCAAAAAAACCGGCGCGAAGGCCGGTTCGTGTATCGCCGCGCGGCGCTGCCCGGCCGCCGCGCGTTGTTCGCCCAATCGCTATGTTTCGTCTGATCAAGCCAGCGCTTTTTCGACGATCTCGCGTACATCGCGCGATTTGGCTTCGGCGGCGACGCGCTCCAGCGCCGCTCGCATCGCGTCACGCAGTGCGGGCGTGAAGCGGCGCCACAGTTCGAGATTGCGGGCGAGGCGCGCCGCGACCTGCGGATTGAGCGCGTCGAGCGCGATCACCTGGTCGGCCCAGAACGCGTAGCCCGATCCGTCGGCGGCATGGAACTGCGCGGGGTTCGCCGCGCAGAAGCTGAAGATCAGCGAGCGTGCGCGGTTCGGGTTCTTGATGTTGAACGCCGGGTGGCCCATCAGCGCGCGCACCGTTTCGATGGTCGGGCGTTGCGCAGTGCCCCGTTGCGTGGCTTGCAGCGCGAACCACTTGTCGATCACGAGCGGTTCCTTCTCGAAGCGCACGTAGAAGTCTTCGAGCGCGCGGCGCGCGACGTCGCCGCCCGTGGCCGCCTGCACGTTCAACAGCGCGGAAAGCGCCGCCGAACGGTCGGTCATGTTGTTCGCGGCGTCGTACTGCGCCGTGGCGAGCCGTACCGCTTGCGCGGAGTCGTCGAGTTCCGGGAGATACGAGAGCGCGAGGTTCTTCAACCCGCGGTGCCCGGCCGCCTCGGGCGTCGGCTCGTACGCGCCAGGCGTGACATTGCGCTCATAGGCCGCGAGCCATTCGCCTTGCAGCACCGTTGCCAGTTGCTTGCGCACGAACTGGCGCGCGGCATGCACGGCGGCCGGATCGGATTCGGTCATCTGCTCGGCGAGATACGTTTCCGAAGGCAGCATGAGCGCAAGCTCGCGGAACGACGGCGAGAGCGATTCGTCGGTCAGCACGCGGCGGAAGGCATCGACGAGCGCGTCGTTGATGTCGAGCGGCTGGCCCGCGGCGGCGCGCCCGGCGAGCGCGAGCAGTTCGCGCGTGGCGAGGCGCTGGCCCGCTTCCCAACGGTTGAACGCATCGCTGTCGTGCGCGAGCAGGAACGCGAGTTCGTCGTTGCCGTAGTCGTAGTCGACGATGACCGGCGCCGAGAAGTTGCGCAGCAGCGAGGGCAGGGGCTTGGCCATCACATCGGCGAACGTGAAGGTCTGCTGTGTGTCGGTCAACTCCAGCACGCGCGTCGTGCCGTGCGCGGCGGCTTCGCCTTCGAGGCGCAGCGGCAGGTCCGCGCCGTCCGGGCCGATCAGGCCGATCGCAAACGGAATGTGCAGCGGGCCCCTCTGCGTTTCGCGCGCGGCGGGCGAACCGTTGGCGTAGCCCTGCGTGAGCGTCACGCTGTAGCAGCGCGTGCCTTCGTCATAGCTCGTGCTCACACTCACGCGCGGCGTGCCCGCCTGGCTGTACCAGCGCTCGAACTGCGCGAGGTCGCGGCCATTGGCGTCGGCCATGGCGTGGCGGAAGTCGTCGCAGGTCACGGCCTGGCCGTCGTGGCGCTGGAAGTACAGGTCCATGCCTTTGCGGAAGCCATCGCGGCCGAGCAGCGTTTGATACATCCGCACGACTTCCGCGCCTTTTTCGTAGACGGTCATCGTGTAGAAGTTGTTGATCTCGACGTAGCTCTCGGGGCGCACTGGATGCGCCATCGGGCCTGCGTCTTCGGCGAACTGCATCTGGCGCAGCACGCGCACGTCTTCGATGCGTTTGGTCGCGCGCGCCGCTTCGTTCTCGTCGCCGCCCGACATCGCCGCCGAGAACTCCTGGTCGCGGAACACCGTGAGGCCTTCCTTCAGGCTCAGCTGGAACCAGTCGCGGCAGGTCACGCGGTTGCCGGTCCAGTTGTGAAAGTACTCGTGGCCGACCACGGCCTCGATGTTGGCGAAATCGACATCGGTGGCCGTTTCCGGATTCGCGAGCACGTACTTCGTGTTGAAGATGTTGAGCCCCTTGTTCTCCATCGCGCCCATGTTGAAGTCGCTCACGGCGACGATCATGAAGCGGTCGAGATCGAGCTCGAGGCCAAAGCGCTGCTCGTCCCAGTGGATCGAGTGGACGAGCGAGTCCATGGCGTGGCGCGTCTTGTCGAGATCGTGCGGCTCGACCCAGACCTGCAGCAGCTTTTCCTTGCCCGAGCCGCTCTGGATGCGCTCTTCCAGCGCCACGAGCTTGCCCGCCACGAGCGCGAACAGATAGCTCGGTTTGCGGAACGGGTCTTCCCATTTCGCATAGTGACGGCCGTCGGGCAGCTCGCCTTCGGCGATCAGGTTGCCGTTCGAGAGCAGCACCGGGTAGGCGGTCTTGTCTGCGCGCAGCGTCACCGTGTAGGTCGCCATCACGTCGGGCCGGTCGAGGAACCAGGTGATGCGGCGAAAGCCTTCGGCTTCGCATTGCGTGAAGAAGTTGCCGCTCGACACGTACAGGCCCGAGAGCGTGGTGTTGGCGGCGGGCGCGCACGCGCCGGTGAGCGTGAGCTCGAAAGTTTCGGGCACGTTCTCGATCGTGAGCCCGTGTTCGTGTGCGCGCACATTCGCGTACGGCTTGCCGTCGATCGCCGCGCCGATGAATTCGAGTTGCTCGCCCATGAGTTCGAGATGCGCGGTGGGCTGCGCATCGGGATTGCGACGCACGCGCAACGTGCTCTTGACGATCGTGCGCTCGGGCACGAGGTCGAATTCGAGGTCGACGGTATCGATCAGAAACGCGGGCGGCGCGTAGTCTTCGCGGCGGATCACGGTGGGCGTGGCGGTATCGGACATGGTCTGGATAGGGGCGGGTCGGATCGGGGGGGATCGCTCGGTGTTGATCGAATGGGCCGGCCGCGGCGGCGTGTGCGCCCGCGGGCGCTGCCTGCCGTCGCGGGAGCGCGGCGGATCGCCCCATTGTACAAAGGCTCGGGCCGCTTTGTCCGTCGGGGCACGGCCGCCGAACTTTCGCGCCGGGCCGCGAGTCAGTATGATCAGGCCCTGCCGCGCGGCTGGCGGAGCGCAAAACAAGACACGACCGGCGCGCAATGCGCACGGAGCGGATACGGAATAAGCGCGGCGCAACGATCGTATCGGAGAGAGCGGCCCCCACGACTGCACTTTTCCAACTGAAGCAACACTGCTATGAGAAGACCATGATGCACGACAGATGGACCCGCCGCGCCCTCCTGATGCTGGCGGCGCTCGCTCTCACGCTCTCCGGCTGCACGACGTACGTGACGAGCCAGGTGACCGCCTTCTCCGCATGGGACGGCGGCAGCGACGCCACGCGCACCTTCGCGTTCAAACGCAGCCCCGAGCAGAACCAGAGCATCGAGCAGAGCACCTACGAGCAGTTCGTGGCCAACGGGCTCGCCATGCACGCGTTCCGCCTCGTGCCCGAGCCGCAGGCGCGCTATCTGGTGGGCCTCGCCTACGGCAGCCGCACCGACACGGTGACGGTCGCGCAGCCCGTGTTCTACAACCCCTGGCCGGGCCCGTACTGGGGGCCGTGGAACCCGTGGGGCGCGTGGGGACCGTATCAGCCCGCCTACGTCAACCAGAGCTATCCCGTGTATTCGCATGCGCTAGGCATTCGCATCACGGAAAAGGCGAGCGGCAAGGAGGTCTATAACGTGCAGGCGCGCACCTCGGGCGACGATCCCTCGCTCGTGCGCGTGATGCCTTTTCTCGTGCAGAGCGCGCTGGGGAATTTCCCGCTGGCCAATGGCACGGTCACGGAGGTCAAGATCCCGGTCGGCAAGAACGGCGGCGCTCCGAACGAGACAGCCGCGGCCCCGGCGGGTGCGGGGCAGGGCGGGGCGGCCGCGACGGGGAACGCGCCGGCGAAATAGGCACGTATCGTCGTGCCCGCCCAGTAAGCGACGCGCCGGGCCTCGTATCCGGCGCCCAGGCGCGGATTGCAGTCTGACGCTTTTTCCTGTAACCCGCGCCGGGCGGGGCCTTCAGCGCCGCGCGCCGTCGCGGCTGTGCACGCGCTTGCCTGCCGCGTAGGTCTCGAACACGGCGCGGTCGTCGCCGAGCAGGGCGAGCGCGAACAGCAACTCCTCGTGCGATTCGGCGCGCGCCGTGCGCCGCGCGAGCAGCGGCGTGGCCTGCGCATCGAGCACGACGAAGTCCGCTTCGCTGCCGGGCGCGAGCGTGCCGATCTTGTCGGCGAGATCGAGCGCCTGCGCCGCGCCCGCGGTCGCGAGCCAGAACATGCGCGTGGCCGTGAGGTGGTGGCCGCCCATGCGCGCGACCTTGTGCGCCTCGTTCATGGTTTGCAGCATGGAGAACGAGGTGCCGCCGCCCACGTCGGTGGCGAGCGTGACGGGCATCGACGATTCGCCCGCCTTGTCGAAGTCGAACAGACCGCTGCCGAGGAACAGGTTCGAGGTCGGGCAGTGCGCGGCGACGGTACCCGTATGCGCCATGCGGCGGCGGTCTTCATCGTCGAGCCAGATGCAGTGGCCATACACGGCCCGCTTGCGCAGGAGTCCGTAGTGATCGTACACGTCGAGGTAGCTGCGATGGCCCGGGAACAGTTCCTTGACCCACTTCACCTCGTCCGGGTTTTCGGCCACGTGGCTCTGGATGAAGATATCGCCATGCGCCTTCGCGAGCGCGCCGCACGCTTCGAGCTGCGCTTCGGTCGAAGTGGGCGCGAAGCGCGGCGTAAGCGCATACATCTGGCGCCCGCGGTTGTGCCAGCGCCCGATCAGCTCGGCGCTGTCGTCGTAGCCCGTTTGCGGCGTGTCGCGCAGGAACTCGGGGCAATGGCGGTCCATCAGCACCTTGCCCGCGACCATGCGCAGGTTCTTCGCTTCGCTCGCGGTAAAGAGCGCGTCGGCGGACTGCTTGTGGACGGTGCAGTACACGAGCGCCGTAGTCGTGCCGCAGGCGAGCAGCTCGTCGACGAAAAAGCGCGCCGTGTCCTGCGCCACCGCTTCGTTTTCGAAGCCGCGCTCGGTCGGGAACGTGTATGTGTTCAGCCACGGCAGCAGACCCGGCGCGGGCGAGGCGATCATGTCCGTCTGCGGGTAGTGGATGTGCGTGTCGATGAAGCCCGGCACGATCAGCTTGTCGCGCAGATTGTGGACCGTCGCGTTTTCATCGACGCGCGACTTGAGCGCGGACCACGCGCCCGAGGCGACCACGTGGCCGTCTTCGACGATCACGACGCCGTCCTCGTCAAAGACAGCGGCGTCGGACGATTGCGCAGGGTCGCCTGTGAACGTCAACAGTTTCGCGCGGTAAGCCGATTGAGTCATGGGAACTTCGTCTCCGAAAAATTCAGGTATTCGTCCAATGCATGCCCGCATGGCGCGTGCCGCTCCTGAAAACGTGTCGACCAGAGTTGGCGCTTCAGCGCTTACTCTGGTCCCATGCCAGAAGGGCACGCGCGAGGGCCCACGGTCCGGCGCTCGCGCGCTGGACCGGATTCGTGTGACAGCCCGGGCTGGGGCTTGCTGTGCGGACGAGTCCGCTTTTCAGTTTGCGCCTGAGTCGACGCTTAAGCCGTTGCGCGACGCCAGTTCGCGTCGAGCTTCGCGATCAGCGCGGCGCGCTCTTCGGGCGTGACGAACGACGCCTCGAAGCCGTTGCGCAGGATCGTGTACACCTCGTCGTCGTCGAGCTCGAGCGCTTCGATGATGGCGCGGTAGTTCTCGTTGACGTAGCCGCCGAAGTAGGCGGGATCGTCGGAATTGACGGTCACTGCGACGCCCTTGTCGAGCAGGGCCTTGAGCGTGTGCTGCGTCATGTCGTCGAACACGCACAGCTTGGTGTTCGAGAGCGGGCACACCGTGAGCGCCACACGCGTGTCGGCCAGACGCGTGACGAGCGCCGCGTCTTCGATGCTGCGCACGCCGTGATCGACGCGGTCGACCTTGAGCAGGTCGAGCGCTTCGTAAATATAGGAGGGCGGGCCTTCCTCGCCTGCGTGCGCGACGAGCTTTAGCCCCAACGCCCGCGCCTTCTCGAACACGCGCTCGAATTTCGAAGGCGGATGACCGCGCTCCGACGAGTCGAGGCCCACGCCGATCAGGCGCGCATAGCGCTCGAACAGCGGGCGCGCGGCTTCAAAGGTGGCGAGCGCATCGGCTTCGCTCAGGTGGCGCAGGAAGCACAGGATCAGCTTGCTCGTGAGGCCGCGCTTTTCGGCGTCGCCAAGCGCACGGTCGATGCCCGCGACCACGGTTTCGATCGGCACGCCGCGTTCGGTGTGCGTTTGCGGATCGAAGAAAATTTCGGTGTGCACGACGTTGTCGGCGAGCGCGCGCTCGCAGTACGCCATCGTCATGTCGTAGAAGTCCTGCTCCGAGAGCAGCACGCTCGCGCCCGCGTAGTAGATGTCGAGGAACGACTGCAGGTCGGTGAACGCGTAGGCGGCGCGCAGCGCGTCGATCGAGTCGTAGGCGAGCTTCACGTTGTTGCGCTGCGCGAGCGCGAAGATCAGCTCGGGTTCGAGCGAGCCTTCGATATGGATGTGCAGCTCGGCCTTCGGCGCATTGGCGGCCTTTTCGACGAGCGCCTTTGCGTTGGCGGCGGTGTTGGCGGTGGTCGTGATCGTCATGTTAGGTTCGATTCGCTTATGGGTTCTTCAGTGTTTGACATCACGCGGAATGGGTGGCGGGGGCATGCGCCGCGCTCGCCCGCTTCGCCGCTTCGATCGCCTGCAGCAGTTGCGCGGCGGCCGACACGGCGATGACTTCGGGCGACTTGTCGACGATACCGTCCACGCCGAGCGGGCAGTGCATGCGCGCGATCTGCATGGGATCGATGCCGCGCGCGGCGAGCCGGTGCTCGAACTGCTTGCGCTTCGTGTGCGAGCCGATCATGCCGAAGAACACGAAGTCGCCGCGGCGCAGGATGCGCTCGGCGAGATCGAGGTCGCGCGAATGATCGTGCGTCATCACGATGAAGCTCGTGCCGGGCGGGGCCGTGTCGACGGCTTCGTCGGGCGCGTCGTTGGCGTCGATCGCCACGTTGGGCGCGTTCAGCAGCGCGAACGCCTCGGGCGTCGGAAACGCCGCGTCGCGCTCATCGACCCACAGCACGCGGCAGGGCAGCGTGCCGAGCACACGCACGAGGGCCGCGCCCACATGGCCCGCGCCGAACAGCACGACGGGAAAGTCGTTCGGCGCGATGGTTTCGGTCAGGAGCAGCGCGCCGCCCGTTTCCCAAAGCAGGCAGTCGGGCGCTTCCACGCCCGGTTCCGGCTCGGACAGCATGGCCGGATCGGCCGCGGTGCCTTCGCCCTCCGGGCTCCCGTTCCGCGAGGAGCGAAATGATACGCTACGCACGGTCGACGCGCCTGCCGCGAGGCGGCGCGCGAGCGTGGCGAGCCAGCCGAGGTCGGCCACGTCGAGGCGCTCGAACGCGAGCACCACGGCGCCGCCGCAGCACTGGCCGAGGCTCGGCCCGAGCGCGAGACGCTCGAGGCGTCGCGCGTGCGGCGTGCGCATGCCGTCGCGCAGCACCTGGCGCGCGATTTCGATGGCCTTCCATTCGAGGTGGCCGCCGCCGATGGTGTGGCGGGCCGCTTCGCGCGTGACGATCATCTTCGTGCCGGCCTCGCGCGGCGCCGATCCCTCGACGCGCGCAACGGTGACCAGCACGGCGGCGTCGCCGTGCGCGAGCAGTTGCTGCAGATCGGAAAGCCAGGTTTGCATCTGGCGCTTCTCCCTACGGGGCGGCACGTTCTTGCCTGTGCCGCCGGTTAATCTTCGTGGCCTCGCGCGGGCGGCGCTTCGCGGTTGGAGTGTGCGAAGCGCTGGCCGGTTCGCGCGGTCAGTTCATTTTGCGGTGGTTTTCCCGCAGCGCGTCCAACGCATCGAGAATCGCTTCAGGCGTCGCGGGCGCACGCAGCGGCGCGGCCTCGCGCGCCTCGGGCACCGCCGCGCCCACGGCCTCGCGAATCGCGAGAAATACCGAGAATGGCAGCAGCAGGGGCGGTTCGCCTACGGCCTTCGAGCGGAACACCGTCGGTTCCACGTTGTCGTTGCCGCCGCTGCGATAGAGCCTCACGTCGAATGCCTCTGGCGTGTCGCTCACCGCTGGAATCTTGTAGGTGGACGGGGCATGCGTCATGAGCCGCCCGTCGCGGTTCCACCAAAGCTCCTCGGTGGTGAGCCAGCCCATGCCCTGGATGAAGCCGCCTTCCACCTGGCCTAGATCGATGGCCGGATTGATCGACTGGCCCGCGTCGTGCAGCACGTCGGCGCGTACGAGCTTCCATTCGCCCGTGAGCGTATCGACGACCACTTCGGACACCGCTGCGCCATAGGCGAAGTAATAGAACGGATGGCCGGTCAGCGTACGTGCATCCCAATGCACTTTGGGCGTGGCGTAGAAGCCATCGGACCACAGTTGCACACGCTTCATGTAGGCGAGTTCGACGAATTCGCCAAACGCAATCGCCTTACCGTTCGCTCGCACCTGGACATCTTCGAACGCGACGTCTTCGGGCGAGCCGCCGTATTGCGCCGCCGCGAAGGCCGCGAGGCGCGTGCGGATCGTGAGCGCGGCGTCTTCGGCGGCCTTGCCGTTGAGATCGCTGCCCGTGGAGGCGGCCGTCGCCGACGTATTGGCGACCTTCGAGGTATCGGCGGCGCTCACGCGCACGCGTGCGAGCGGCAAGCCGAGCGTGCCCGCCACGACCTGCGCGACCTTGGTGTTGAGCCCCTGGCCCATTTCCGTGCCGCCGTGGTTCACGAGCACCGAGCCGTCGCGGTACACATGCACGAGCGCGCCCGCCTGGTTCAGATGCGGCACGTTGAACGAGATGCCGAACTTGACGGGTGTAAGCGCGATGCCGCGCTTGAGCACGGGGCTCGTGCGGTTGTACGCGGCGATGGCCGCGCGGCGCTCGTGATAGCGGCTCGACGCGAGCAGTTCGTCGGTCAGCGGCGCGAGCACGTTGTCCTCCACGCGCTGGCCGTACGGCGTGACATCACGCTCGCCGATGCCGTAATAGTTCGCGCGCCGCACATCGAGCGGATCGCGGCCCAGTGCGCGCGCGATCTCGTCGAGCATCACCTCCATCACGAGCGCGCCTTGCGGGCCGCCGAAGCCGCGAAACGCAGTGTTCGACTGCGTGTTCGTCTTGCAGCAGAGCGCGACGATTTCGACATCCGAAAGAAAGTAGGCGTTGTCGAAGTGGCATACCGCGCGCGTGGCGACCGCGCCCGAAAGATCGGCCGAATAGCCCGCGCGCAGCGCGATCTCGACGCGCGCGCCGAGCAGCCGTCCTTCGTCGTCGTAGCCCGCCTCGTACGTGTAGAGCGCGTCGTGGCGCTTGCCCGTGATCATGAAGTCGTCGTCGCGATCCGCGCGCAGTTTCACGGGCCGCTGCAGCTTGTGCGCCGCGAGCGCGGCGACGCACGCGAACAGCGCCGACTGCGATTCCTTGCCGCCGAAGCCGCCGCCCATGCGCCGGCATTCGCAACTCACGCGATGCGCGGGCCAGCCGAGCAGATGCGCGACGACCTGCTGCATTTCGCTCGGGTGCTGTGTCGAGCTGTAGACGAGCATGCCTGTCTGCTCCTGCGGGAGCGCATAGGCCACCTGGCCTTCGAGATAGAACTGCTCCTGGCCGCCCACGGCAAACGTGCCCGCGAGGCGATGCGGCGCCGCGGCGAGCGCGGCATCGGGTGCGCCGCGCACGAGACGCAGCGGCGGCAGCACGTAATGCTGGCGCGTGCGCGCCTCTTCGATGCTGAGAACGGGTTCGAGCGGCGCGTAGCGCACGACGTCTTCGCTGGCGGCGAGCGCTGCAGCGCGGCGTGCGAGCTCGTGGCTCGTGGCGATCACCGCGAACACGGGCTGTCCGAGATATTGGACGGTGTCGCTCGCGAGCACGGGATCGTCGTGCACGACCGGGCCGCAGTCGTTCTCGCCGGGGATGTCGGCGGCAGTGAGCACCGCAAGCACGCCCGGCGACGAGCGCACACGGTCGAGATCCAGCGCGACGATGCGTGCGTGCGCATGGCGCGCGAGGCCGAGCGCCGCGTGCACGGTGCCGTGCAGTTCGGGGATGTCGTCGGTGTAGCGCGCCTCGCCGCTCACGTGCGCATCGGCGGATTCGTGCGGCAGCGGTGCGCCGAGCGCGCGCTCGTGGGCGTGCTCATCGCCTTGCTGCGGGCGCATGACGAGCGCTTCGGCCTGATCGTTCATGGCGTGACTCCCGCGGCTGCAGTGCCCTGGTCATCGTCGTCGCCTTCGGCGAAAGCGAACGCGTTGACGTCGCAAAGCGCGAGCGGGGCCTCGTCGCGCGTTTCGAGCCAGCAGCGCCACAGCAGATTGCGCGCGACCTTCAGGCGATAGGCACCGCTCGCGCGCATGTCAGTGAGGGGCTGATAGTCGGTGGCGAGCGCATCCATCGCGCGCTGCGCACTGGTTTCGTCCCAGCGTGCGCCGGTTAGCGCGGCTTCGGCAAGCGCGGCGCGCTGCGGGATCGCGGCCATGCCGCCGTAGGCGATACGTGCGCTCGCGAGTGTGCCGTCCTCGCGCACGTCGAGTGCGAACGCGGCGCACACCGCCGAGATATCCTGGTCGTAGCGCTTCGAGACCTTGTAGGTGCGAAAGCGCAGTGTCGGCGCGGGGCGCGGCACGCGGACCGCTTCGACGAATTCGCCCGCTTCGAGCGCGTTCTGCTGGTAGCCCGTGTAGAAGGCCGCGAGCGGCAGCGTGCGCACGTGCGCCGCGCGGCGCAGCACGAGCGTGGCATCGAGCGCGAGCAGCGCGGGCATGGAGTCGCCGATCGGCGAGCCGTTCGCGACGTTGCCGCCGAGCGTGCCCGCATTGCGAATCGGCAGCGAGGCGAAGCGCGCCCACAGTTCCGCGAGTTCGGGGTAATCGATGGCGAGCGCGGCGTAGGCAGCTTCGAGCGAGACGGCCGCGCCGATCGTGAGCGTCTGCGCGTCGCGCGAAACGCTCGCCAGTTCCGCGACGTTGCCGGTGTAGATGAGGTCGCCCAAGTCGCGGAACTGCTTCGTGACCCACAGGCCGATATCGGTGCTGCCCGCGAGCACCCGCGCGTCAGGATGCGCGGCACGCAGCGCCGCGAAGTCGGCGAGCGTGCGCGGCGCGTAGAACGTGCTTTCACCGTGCGCGGCGCCTCGCACGTCGGGGCCGCGATATTCGAAGGTGCCGGTGCGCTGCAGCGCGCGCAGCTGCGCTTCGACGCGAGCGCGATCGAGCGCCACGCGTGCATGGCAGGTCTCGTCGAACATGCGCAGCGACGCTTCGATGATCGGCCGGTAGCCGGTGCAGCGGCAGAGGTTGCCCGAGAGCGCCTCGTTGATCTCCTCGCGGGTCGGCAGGCCCGCACCGATGGGCTGGTTCTCGTAAAGCGCCCACATGGACATGACGAAGCCCGGCGTGCAGAAGCCGCACTGCGAGCCGTGGCAATCGACCATCGCCTGCTGGACCGGGTGCAGTGCGCCGTCCGGCTGGCGCAGGTCTTCGACGGTATAGAGCGCGCGGCCGTCGAGGGTCGGCAGGAACTGGATGCAGGCGTTGACGGACTTGAGCGCGAGATGACCTTCGCTGTCGAGTTCACCCACGACGACCGTGCACGCGCCGCAGTCGCCCTCCGCGCAGCCTTCCTTGGTGCCGCAGGCATGCAGATCCTCGCGCAGATGCTGAAGCACCGTGCGCGTGGGAGGCAGGTCGCGCACTTCGTGCACGGCGCCTCGGTGGAGGAAGCGGATGGTTTGCGTTGTCATGGTGAACCCGGGGACATTGCGGATCAGGCGCGCGTTACGAGAGGGGCGCGCCAACACCGGCCTCGCGCACGTAGATCGCCATCCAGTTCCGAAGATAGCACCGCTTGCCGCAGGAAAGTATTTCCCCCGCAAGATGGGGGTTATGTGACTTGGGTCATGACGCCGTCACAGCGCGCACGGCGGCGCAACGCCGCTGCGCGCGGCAATCGCGCCCGGATGGCCGGGGAAGGTGCGCAAGTCGTGCGCGATTCGATGCTACGGTGCAAGGCTCACGCTCGCCTCGCGCTGGCGGGCGGGCCGCCCGATGGCTGGGCGGCGCAAGCGTTTGAAGAGCCGGCGGAGCCTGAAATGGCGCGGTGCGCCCTTTAACCGGTCAGCGGCGGATGCCGGGCCACGACACCTGGCGGCGCCGGTTGCGCCACAGGCTCAGGATCACGGCCAGGAACACGATGATGAAGGCGAGCAACGACCACACCGGCATGGTCAGGCCGAGCGTCGGCGGGTAGGTGGTTTCGCAAAGACCCTGGACCTTGAACACGCCTGGCAGCCAGTGCGCGAAAGGCAGGCTATCGACGATGGGCTGCAGCGTGTCGAAACCGCAGCTGTAGTTGGGGAACGCCTGCACCCAGACGAGCTTCGCGGACGCGACTGCGCCGCCTGCCGCCGAAAGCACCACGAGCGCTTCGAGCACGCGCACGCCGCGCCAGCTCGTCATACGCGCGCCGAGAAAGGCGAAGACCGCAATCAGGATCAGGAAATAGCGCCCCAGGATACACAGCGGGCACGGGTCCTGATGCTCGACATACTGGAAGTACAGGGCGCCGCCCAGGAGCGCGAGGCAGATCAGGCCAAGGAGGACCAGCAGGCCGCGCTCGCGGCGCAACAGCGCGTTATCGTCGTTCATGAGGCTCGTTCGTTCGGGTTATCTGGCGCAGCGCACGGGCGGCTGCGACGGCGTGACGGGATTCTAGCGCGAAGGTTGCGTGCGGCGCGGACGTGTCCTTGCCCCCGCGCAGGGGGGCTCAAGCGATTCCCGCTCAAATCAGCGCAGCGGCGCGAGCACGGCCTCGACGCCGCGGCCAATGGCGAGCAGCGCGTCGTCGTTGTCAGGCGCGGCGGCGAGCATCAGCCCGACTGGCGCTGCGCCGTAGTGGTGGCATGGCAGCGAGAGCGCGCACGCATCGAGGAAGTTGAACGCGCTCGGGTTGCGCAGCACGAGTGCATTAGTGCGCGCGAAGACATCGTCGTCGGCGGCAAGCGGGGCGACGGGCGGCGGCGCGATGGGGACAGTCGGCGCGATCACGGCGTCGAAGCGCGACCAGAGCGTAGCCTGCGCCTCGGCCATGACCGACGCGCGCGCGGCGATCAGATCCAGATAGTCGACGGCCGTCGCGTGCTCGCCCTTCAGGATGCGCACCAGCACGCGCGGGTCGTACTGGTCCCGATGCTTCGCAATCAGCTCGCGGTGCCATGCATACGCTTCCATCGGCGAGAAGCCGATGCGGTTGATCTCGGCGAAGCGCTCGAAGGCGGCGAAGCGGACTTCGCTCACGATCGCGCCGGCGGCATCCAGATGCTTGAGCGCCGTATCGATCGTTTCCGCGACTTCGGGGTCCACGCCGTCGGTCACGTAGTGGGTGAGCACGCCGAGGCGTACGCCTTCGAGGTGGCGCGTGGCCGGCACGTGCGGCGCCAGCCCGGCGAGCACGCGGTCCGTGAGCGCGCAGCACGCCACCGTGTTGCCGATCGGGCCGAACGAGTCGAGCGTGGGGGAGAGCGGCACGCCGCCCGTTTTCGGAATGCGCCCGGCGGTGGGCTTGAAGCCCGTGAGACCGCAAAACGCGGCGGGAATGCGAATGGAGCCGCCGGTGTCGGTGCCGAGCGCGACGGCGGCCATGCCGTCCGCGACCGAGGCCGCCGCGCCCGAGGACGAACCGCCCGCCACGCGCGCGTCGCCTGCCACGCCGCGGCGCCAGGGCGAGAGCGGCGTGCCGTAGTGCGGATTCAGGCCGAGCCCCGAGAACGCGAATTCGCTCATGTTGGTGCGGCCGATCAGCACCGCCCCCGCATGGCGCAGCCGCGCGACGGCGGTGGCGTCCTCTTTGGCGGGCGCCGCGTTCGCGAGCGCCGTGGAGCCCGCGCGCGTGACTTCGCCCGCCACGTCGAACAGATCCTTCACCGAGACGGGGATGCCCGCGAGCGGCGAAAGCACCGTGCCGGACGCGCGCAGGCGGTCGTGCGCGTCGGCGGCGGCGCGCACGCGCTCGGCGTCGACCTCCGTGAAGACGGTCGCGCCCTGGCCGGCCGGGTCGGCGATGCGCTCGAGCGCGGCTTCGGCGAGCGCGCGGCTCGTCGTGCGGCCCGCGGCGAGATCGGCCGCGAGCTGGGCGAGGGGAGGGAACGGGGTAAAAGCGGTGGTCATGGCGGCGGAAGACTCGGTCAATGCGCGGCGGCGCGCTGCGCGAAGTTCAGCAAAGCAGGCGGGCGGCCCGCCGGCGAAGGGCGCCGAGGGCGGTCGGCGCCTGCAAGGGTCGCATCATTGTAGGTCGGCTTTTTTCCTTGCGTGCGATTTGGCTCACGCCGTGCATCGGGTAACATGCTCAGACTCGATAGCTATTTGTAAGGAAAGACCTTCATGCACCACGGAATCGGCTTCATTCAGGACCTGGCAGTCGTGATGGCGCTCGCAGGCGTCGTCACCGTGCTGTTTCATCGCCTGAAGCAGCCGGTCGTGCTCGGCTATATCGCGGCGGGCGTGATCATCGGGCCGTACACGCCGCCGTTCCAGCTCATTCACGACGAGCAGACCATCCAGACGCTCGGCGAGCTCGGCGTGGTGTTCCTGATGTTCTCGCTCGGGCTCGAATTCAGCCTGCGCAAGCTCTTCCAGGTGGGCGCGACCGCCATCGTCGCGGCGCTCTCGGAAATCGTGCTGATGCTGTGGATCGGCTACGAGATCGGTCGCGCGTTCGGCTGGGCCACGATGGATTCCCTGTTCCTCGGTGCGATTCTCGCCATCTCTTCGACCACGATCATCGTCAAGGCGCTCTCCGATCTCGGCGTGAAGCGCGAGCCGTTTGCGCAACTCGTATTCGGCATCCTGATCGTCGAGGACATTCTCGGCATTGCCATGCTCGTGCTGCTGGGCGGCATCGCGCAGACGGGCGAGCTTTCGCCGGGCATCGCGCTCATCACGCTCGGCAAGCTGCTGCTCTTCATGCTGGTCTCGCTGCTCGCGGGCATCCTGATCGTGCCGCGCGTGCTCGGCTACATCGCGCGCGTGGGCAACGACGAGATGCTGCTCGTCTCGGTGCTGGGCTTTTGCTTCGGCTTTTGCCTGCTGGTCGTGAAGCTCGACTATTCGATCGCGCTCGGCGCATTCCTGATCGGCGCGGTCATGGCCGAGTCGCGCCATCTGCATCGCATCGAGCATCTCGTCGCGCCGCTGCGCGATGCGTTCTCCGCCATCTTCTTCGTGACGATCGGGCTCATGCTCAACCCGCTCGTGCTGGTCGATTACGCCTGGCCGATCGCCGTGATCTCGATTGCCGTGGTGCTCGGCAAGCTCGTGTCGTGCGGCCTCGGCACCTTTCTCGCGGGCCGCGACGGGCGCACCGCCATGCGCGTGGGCATGACCGTCTCGCAGATCGGCGAGTTCTCGTTCATCATCGCCTCGCTCGGACTCACGCTGAAGGTGACGAGCGGGTTTCTCTATCCGATCGCCGTGACCGTCTCGGCCATCACGACGCTCACCACGCCTTACCTCATCCGCATTGCCGATCCGCTCTCGCAGCGCCTCGCGCGCGCCATGCCGCCCGCCGTCTCGAACGTGTTCGGCATGTACGGCCAATGGCTGCGCTGCCTCGTGCCGCGCTCGGACGGGCCGACGATCTTCTCGCTCACGAAGCGCATCGTCGTGCAGATTGCCGTGAATCTCGCGCTGGTCTCGGCGATCTTCATCGGCGTGTCGTATGGCGCGCGCTACGCGTCGCCGTTGCTTGCACACTGGATCGGCGACGAGCGCATTCAGCGCGTCGTGCTCTGGAGCGCCGCGCTCGTGCTCGCGATGCCGTTTCTCGTGGCGGTGTGGCGCAAGACGCAGTCGCTCGCGCTGTTGCTCGCCGAAGTGAGTGTGCAGCCGGAGAAGGCAGGGCGCTTCACACGTGCGATTCGTCATGTGATTGCGGAACTGGTGCCCGTGGTCTCGATGTTCGGCGTGTTCCTGCTCGTGGCGGCGCTCTCGGGGACGATCCTGCCGCCCACGGGGTTCCTCGTCGGCGTGCTGGTGTGCGCGGCGGCGCTGACCATGCTGCTGTGGCGCTGGTGCGTGAGGATCCACGCGTCGATGCAGATTGCGTTGCGCGAGACCTTCGACGAGCGTCCGGATGCCTGACCTGAGCACGGTCGAGACGCCGCTGGTGTGACGGGATGTGAGCAATTGTGTGCGGGGGTGGCGGCGGCGTGCCGTGCGACGGATAATCAAAGCCTGTTCATTCGTTCGCGCGCCGCGCGCCTGACCCCACGTCATGAGCGATAACAAATCAGACCAACCCGAGGTCCCTGACGGCGCAAGCCGTCCTGCCGATGCCGGTCCCGCCGGCGCCCCCGCGGCCCCGTCCTCTCCTCCCGCCGGTTCTCCCGGCACTTCTGCTGGTTCTCCCTCCGCATCGCCCTCCGGTTCACCCTCTGGGGAGGCCGCGCAACGTGCCTCGACCGACGCGCCCGAAAGCGCTTCGACCGTTACGCCCAGCGCTGGGGGGGCAGCAGCGGCTTCCACGCCCGGCGAGTTGCCGAAGCAGACGCCGGCGGGTACGACGCCGAGTATTCCGATCAGCGAAACCGCCGAGGCCGGCAAGGCCGCGCCCGCGCCGGCCCCGCATACCGAACCGGCGAGCACGGGCGAGGCGGCAGCGTCTGCTGCGCCGCAACGTCCTGGTGCCGCGCCGGCCGGCTTCGGCCAGGCACCCGACTTTACGGCACATCATCCCCCGCCGCCCGGTGCCATTCCGCCGGAACCGCCGCGCTATCTGCGCGCGAGCGATTCGGCCTGGGCGGTGTTCGGCCGCATCGTCGTGGCGCGAGCGCGGCAACTGTTCGACCGCGCCGGACAGCGCATCACGCAGCGCACGCTGCGCATCGGCGTCTCGGCGCGGATCTTCCACCCGGAGCCGGGCGCGCAAGGGCTGCGCGGCAAGACGTTGCAGTACCTGGAGGAATCGATCGCACACTGGGTGATGTCCCGGGACGTCATCGTGTTCATGATTCCGACGGTCGGGCACCAGGGGATGCTGCACCCGAGCAATATCCGCCTGCGCGATTACGCGAAGCACCTCGATGGCCTGCTGCTCCAGGGCGGCGCCGACGTCTCGCCGCAGACGTATGCGGAAATCTCGCCACGCCCCGAATGGCCGGGCGACCGTGTGCGCGACATGTACGAACTCGAACTGCTGCATGAGTTCGTCGAATCGGGCAAGCCGGTGCTGGGCGTGTGCCGCGGCTGCCAGCTCATCAACGTGGCGTTCGGCGGCACGCTTTACCAGGACATCGCGAGCGACGTGCCGACGGCCGGCGTGCACGTGAGCGAGCATTACGACCAGCATCGACACGCGGTCACGTTCCCGGAGGGCTCGACGTTCGCGACCATGTTCCCGGGGCGGCGCGAGGCGATCGTCAACTCGATTCACCATCAGGCCGTGAGGAATCTCGGACGCGACCTGACCGTCGAGGCCGTTTCGGCGGGCGACGGGCTCATCGAGGCGGTGCGTTACCGGCGCTCGCCGTTCGTCGTGGGCGTGCAGTGGCACCCGGAGTTCCATCGCGCAGGCGGTCCCGAACTGCTCGACTGCACGCCGCTGCTCGACACCTTCTTGCGAACCGCGCGCGAAACCCGCTTCTGATTGCCAACCACGCTGCAACCCCATCCCGGCCGCGCGCAACCTGCGTGCGGCTTTTTTATTTCGGTCGCCTTCCTCGGAGTCCTACCTGATTCCGAGCTCGTCGAGCCGGTATACGTAACGCAGTGCGGTAATGTCGATGCCGCCCATGCGGTCGGGCTCCGAGCCGGAATAGGTCCAACCCTGGCGCTCATAGAACGCAATCGCGGGCGTGTTGCCGTCGAGCACGTACAGATAGAGCTGCGTCTCGCCCTGGGCGCGCGCCCAGTCCTGCGCTGCGCGCATGAGCCGCTTGCCGACGCCGGTGCCCTGATGCGCCGGCAGCGCATGAAGATTGTCGAGCAACACGCCCCAGGGAGAGCCTGGCTGGCGTTCGACGCACACGAAGCCCACGGCCGCACCCGATGCAAGCTCGGCGATCAGAACGAGCCGCCGTTCGCCGCCTGGCGCCTCCATGCGCGCGCGCCAGTAAGCCGCGCGCTCGGCGTCGACTTCGCGCTCGAGAAACGCAGCGGGCAGCAGCGCACGATACGTGGCCTGCCAGCTTGCGGCGTGCATGGCGGCGAGCAAGGGAGCATCGGCGACGGTGGCCGGACGCAGCGTGAGGGCGGGGATTTCGGGCATGCGGATGGCGGACGTGTGGGCGTCTGGATCAGGGCGCGCGTCGGGGGCCGCGCGCCGAGCCCTGCTGCAAGATATTTTGCCCCATTCGAGGATATTCGCGGCGGGCTTGCCACGCATGAAAGCGTGACGAAGTGTAATCGTAAT
Source organism: Paraburkholderia sp. BR10872 (assembly GCF_040965835.1). Classification (NCBI taxonomy): domain Bacteria; kingdom Pseudomonadati; phylum Pseudomonadota; class Betaproteobacteria; order Burkholderiales; family Burkholderiaceae; genus Paraburkholderia; species Paraburkholderia sp. BR10872. The sequence continues at coordinate 24,678 of NZ_JBFRCN010000022.1, read as the reverse complement.
AAAAATGGAAGAAATGACTTCCGTTGATGCTTTTTGCTAGCCTCTTTTAAGGAAATGCCCGAATATCTGAGTCCCGGCGTGTACCGCACAATAAAATGCCCGCGCGCGCGCCCGCGCGACCCTCGCTTTACCGCGAGTGATTGTTTCTCACTGTCCCGCGAGCCGCTCAGGCTTCCCGGTCAGTCTCTTCAGAGAGTGTCATGTCTACCGCGTCCCACGCATCCCCAGGCGAATCGAAATTCCGGACCGTTTTCCGCGTCGTCAGCGGCAACTTCCTGGAAATGTACGATTTCATGGTCTACGGCTACTACGCTTCGGCGATCGCCCGGACCTACTTCCCGAGTGACAATGCGTTCGCTTCGCTGATGCTCACGCTGTCCGTGTTCGGCGCAGGCTTCCTCGTGCGTCCGCTCGGCGCCATCATCCTCGGCGCGTACATCGACCATCACGGCCGCCGCAAGGGCCTCATGCTCACGCTCGGCCTGATGGCGTTCGGCACGCTCGCGGTTGCCGTCGTGCCGGGTTACGCGACCATCGGCATACTCGCGCCGGCGCTCGTGCTGGTGGGGCGCCTGCTGCAGGGCTTCTCGGCGGGCGTGGAACTGGGCGGCGTCTCGGTCTATCTCTCCGAGATCGCGACCAAGGGCAACAAGGGCTTCTACGTCTCGTGGCAGTCGGGCAGCCAGCAGGTCGCCGTGGTGTTTGCCGCGCTGCTGGGCGTGCTGCTGCATCGCCTGCTGCCGATTGAGCATATGACGAATTGGGGCTGGCGTGTGCCGTTCCTCATTGGCTGCCTGATCGTGCCGTTCCTCTTCATCATTCGCCGCTCGCTCCAGGAAACGGAGGAGTTCGCGAAGAGGAAGCATCGTCCGTCGATGGGCGAAATCATGGCGTCGATGGTGCAGAACTGGGGCGTCGTGATTGCCGGTATGGGCATGGTCATCATGACCACCGTGTCGTTCTACCTCATTACCGCCTATACGCCGACCTTCGGCAAGGAAGTGCTCAGGTTGAACGAGATCGACACGCTGATCGTGACGGTTTGCATCGGCTTGTCGAATCTCTTCTGGCTGCCGGTTTCCGGCGCGGTTTCGGACCGTGTGGGCCGCCGCCCGATGTTGATCACCTTCACTGTGCTCACGATCCTCACCGCCTATCCCACGGTGCAGTGGCTCGTGGCGGAACCGTCGTTCGGCCGCCTGCTCACGGTCGAGCTGTGGCTGTCGTTCCTCTACGCCTGCTACAACGGCGCGATGGTCGTGGCGCTCACCGAAGTCATGCCCGCCGACGTGCGCACCGCCGGCTTCTCGCTTGCCTATAGCCTCGCGACGACGATCGGCGGTTTCACGCCGGCGATCTCGACCTACCTCATCCACGTGAGCGGCAACAAGGCTGCGCCGGGTGCGTGGATGGGCGTCGCGGGCGTGTGCGGCCTGATCGCGACGCTCGTGCTCTATCGCACGCCGGAAGCGCGCAATCAGTACAAGGCGGCTTGATTTGCGGATCGGTTGATCTGCGATTTCGCGGCAAAAGCAATAAAAAACGGGGCGCTCAGGCGCCCCGTTTTTCATTGTGTCGCTTACGCGTCGCGCAACTCGCGCGCGACCGTCTCCACGACTTCCGCCCACGCATGCGGGCGCGGCTGACGCACGAGTCGCGCGCGCGGGTACCAGGGGCTTTCGTCGGTGCCCGCAAACCAGCGCCAGTCCGCGGCGAACGGCAGCATGACCCAAAGTTTTGCGCCCAGCGCGCCCGCGAGGTGGGCGATCGACGTATCGATCGACACGACGGCGTCCAGACGTTCGATCACGGCCGCGGTATCCGCGAAGTCCTGCAGCTTGCCGCCGAGACGGTGGATCGAGCGCGCCCGCGGATGCGCGTCGAGCGCCGCGTGTTCCGCTGCGCTGAGTTCGGGCTGCAGGACGATCCAGTCGATGCCGTCGAGCGCGAAAAGCGGTTCGAGCGCGGCGAGCGCAATCGCGCGATTTTCGTGCTTCTGGATGCGTCCGGACCACGCGAGGCCGATCTTGCGCCGCGCCTGGCCGCCCAGCGAGCCGCGCCACTTGCGCCTGTAGGCAGTGCTCGCGTTGAGGTAGGGCGTGCGCGCCGGCAGTGTGTCGATGCTCGTGCCGAGCGCGAGCGGCAGCGAGAGGAGCGGGCAGTGCAGGTCGGCGGCCGGCCGCGGCGCGCCCTGCTCGACGAGCGTGACACGCCAGGCCTCGGCCGCGGGCGCGATGAGCGGCACGAGCGCGCGCTGCACTTCGAGCACGACGCGCGCACTGGCTTTCTGTGCCACGGCCACGACTTGCGGCACGAAGCGCACGAACTGAAGCGTGTCGCCGTACCCCTGCTCGGCCTCGATCAGCAGCGTGCGGCCGTTCAGGGGCTCGCCGTGCCAGCGTGGCAGCGCACTTTGCGGCGTGCGCGGCGCAATCGGTGCACTCACCTGCGGGGGCGGGGTGTAGCCCGCGCCGCGCGGTGCGTTGGCTTGCGCCTCGTCGCGTGCGGCCGGATCGAGCCGCCATTCGTACCCGGGCAGTCCACGCCGGAAGTCGCCGAGCGTGAGCCACGTGAGCGCGCGATTCAAATGCGCGGCGGCCAGATCGGGCCGCACGCGCAGCGCTTCGTCGAAGGCGCGCAGAGCGGCCGCATGGCGGCCGAGCGCGTGATGCGCCACGCCGAGCGCAAGCCAGGCGAGGGCAAATTTCGGATCGAAGCCGATCGCGCGCTCGTAGGGTCCGATGGCAGCGTCGTGGCGGCCGAGCGCGGCGAGCGCATTGCCGAGCCCGAAGAGGGCAGGCCCGAAATGCGGCTGCAGCGAAAGCGCCGTTTCGAAGGCGGCCACGGCCTCGCTGTGATGGCCGGTCGCATCGAGCGTATTCGCAAGATTGAAATGCGCGGCGACGAAGCGCGGCTGCACGCGCAGCGCCTTCTGGAACTGTTCGATCGCGCTCGCGCTGTCGCCAAGCGCGTTGAGCGACATGCCGAGATTGTTGTGCGCCCCTGCATGGCCCGGGCGGATCTTGAGCGCGCGGCGAAACGAGTCGGCGGCTTCGGCATGGCGGCCGAGCGCGTGCAGCGCGTTGCCGAGATTGTTGTGCGAGGAGGCGTCGCCGGGCTGCAGGCGCACGGCCTGGCCGAACGCGTACATCGCGTCCTCGTGCCGGCCGATCGCCGCATAGGCGTTGCCGAGGTTGTAATGCGCGAGGGCAAAGGCGGGTGCGAGCGTGAGCGCGTTGCGAAAGCGCTCGATCGCGCCTTCCAGTTCGCCGAGTGCCTTGAGCGCGTTGCCCAGGTTCAGCTGGAGCGCGGCGTCGTCAGGGCGCAAGGCGACCGCGCGACGCACGAGGTCCGCGGCTTCGGCGTGCTGGCCTCGCTGATGCCGCAGCACGCCGAGCAGATGCAGCGCATCGACGTGCACGGGATCGGCGGCGAGCGTCGCGCGGTAGTCGCGCTCGGCGTCGTCCAGCCGGCCGTCGCGATGTGCGGCGTACGCGCGGACAAAAAGCTGTTCCATGACTGAAGAAGCAAAACGATCGAGACACAAAGGCGGCATTTTCCCACACTCGCGGACCCGTTCCCGAAGTTGGCCGAATGTTGAATGAAAGTTGACCTGCCGCTGTTGCCGAACTAACATATGAACATCTGTTCATATGTATCGTGTGTAGTCATGACCCCAGTTTCCGATGACGAGAGCATCGTACCGCTCGCCGACCTCTTTCGTTTGCTCGGCGACGCAACGCGTCTGCGCATCGTGCTCGCCTGTGTCGAGGACCGGATCGCCGTGGGGGCAATCGCCGACACGCTCGGTCTTTCGCCGTCGCTCGTGAGTCACCATCTGCGGCTTTTGCGCGCCGCGCGCGTCGTGCGCGCCGAACGCGAGGGCAAACAGATTTTCTACACGGCTGCGGACGCGCATATCAGCGCGATGATCGCCGGCATGCTGGAACACGTGGCCGAGCCCTCGGCGCAATGGCAGGAGGGCGCATGAGCGCAGCGGATCACGAACACGCGCATGACGGCGAGGGCGCCGGGAAGCACGAGGGCGAGCACGACCCTGCGCACGACGCCCACGCGCCGCACGGACAGGCTCACGCGCACGGCCACCATCACCATCATCACGCGAGCGTCGCGGGCCACGGCCGCGCGTTCGCCATCGCCGTCGCGCTAAACGTCTTCATCGTCGTCGTCCAGGCGGTGTATGGCGTGCTCGCGCATTCCACCGCGCTGCTCGCCGACGCCGGCCACAATCTCTCCGACGTGCTCGGCCTGCTGCTCGCCTGGGGCGCCGGGTGGCTCGCCATGCGCCGTCCGTCGGCGCGCTTCACGTTCGGGTTCGGCAGCTCGTCGATCCTCGCCTCGCTCGCCAACGCCGCGCTGCTCCTGCTCGCGTGCGGCGCGATCCTCGCGCAGGCGCTTGGCCGGCTGTTCCATCCGGCGCCGGTCGCGGGCTTCGACGTGTTCGTCGTGGCGACCATCGGCATGGTGGTCAACGGTTTTTCGGCATGGCTTTTCATGCGCGGGCAAAAGGACGACCTGAACATTCGCGGCGCCTTCCTGCACATGGCCGCCGACGCCGGTGTTTCCGCCGCCGTGGCCGTGAGCGGTCTGCTGATTCTTGCGACCGGCTGGAGCTGGATCGATCCGCTCATGTCGATCGCCGTGGTGCTCGTGATCGTGTACGGCACCTGGGGGCTGTTGCGCGAGTCGGTGCGGCTTGCCCTCGCGGCCGTGCCCGAGAACGTCGACATCGTGCGCGTGCGCGGCTTCCTTGTGCAGCAGGAGGGGGTCGTCGACGTGCATGACCTGCACGTCTGGGCGCTTTCGACCACGGGCTGTGCGTTGAGCGCGCACCTCGTGATGCCGGCTGGGCACCCCGGCGACGCCGCGCTCGATCATATGGTCGAGTCGCTCCAGGTGCGCTTCGGCATGCGGCACGTGACGTTGCAGGTGGATCTCGGCACGAGCGAGCATCGCTGCGCACTGGAGATGCCGGACGTCGCGCACAGGCACACGCCAGCGCGCGGGCATCCGCACGCGCACTGAAGCGCGGCCATTCCCGCAGCGACTTCCCGCTCGATTCAAAGCGCATTTGATGCGCTGCCGCGCGACCGGTCCCGGCGCGGGCGATACACTAAGGGCCTGCTCACATGAATAACAGGCTTGCGCTGGCCACCAGAAGGGCCGAGCGCAAGGATTGCGACGAAGCGAATACTCAACGTATTCGTGAGGAGCATGACGCAGCGATCGGCCCTTCTGGTGGCCAGCCCCTGTAATGCAATTAGTTGGTTTGGGGAACGTGCCTTGCCGGCCGCATTGCAGCGTCGCGCGTCGCTTGATTGGCTCGGCCAAACGGCGCGCCGCCCTCCTTGCACTGCAGCCGGCAAGGCGCGTTCGCAAGCCTGTTGTTCATGTGAGCAGGCCCTTGTATCGTGTCGAGCGCATGGAGGTCTGCATGGCCGTGGCTTCTTCTCTCGCGCCCGTGCTCATCGTGGGCGCGGGACCCACCGGGCTCGCCGCCGCGATGAGTCTTGCGCGCGCGCATATCCCCGTGCGGCTGATCGATCGCGCGCCGCAGCCCGGACGCCACTCGCGGGCGATCGGCATTCAGGCGCGCACGCTCGAGCTGTTCGAGCAGCATCGCATCGTCGAGCCGTTTCTCGAACTCGGCCACCGCGCCCATATTGCGAATCTCTATTCGAACGGTCAGCGCCGCGCGCGGCTCGACTTCGATCCGCTCTTCACGCGCTATCCCTATCTGCTATTCATTGAACAGACGGTTACCGAACGCATCCTCGGCGGGCATCTCGCGACGCTCGGCGTGGAGATCGAGCGCGGCTGCGAACTGCTGGAGTACACCCAGGGCTCGGCCGGCGCGAGCGCGGAAGTGCGCCGCCCGGACGGGCGCGTCGAGTCGGTGCGCTGCGCTTACGTGATCGCCGCCGACGGCGCGCATAGCACCGTGCGCCATCGCCTCGACATGAAGTTCGACGGCGAGACGATGGCGCAGTCGTTCCTGCTCGCCGACCTGAGCGCGAGCACGCCCTGGTCCGACGACGAGTTCCACATCTTCGCCTCGGGCGACGGTCTCGCCGCGCTCTTTCCGTTCGGCCACGGCCGTTACCGCCTGATTGCCGATCACAAGGCCATGCTGCCCGCCGCGCCCGAAGGCACGATCCCCGTGCCCACGCTGGAAGAGTGCCGCGACATCATCCTGCAGCGCGTGCACCATCCGGTGTCGGTCTCGGACATGAGCTGGGCTTCGTACTTCAGCGTGAACAGCCGCATGGTGCGGCAGCTGCGCGTCGAGCGCACCTTCTTTGCCGGCGACGCCGCACACGTGCACAGCCCCGCCGGCGCGCAGGGCTTGAACACCGGCATCCAGGAAGCCTTCAATCTGGGCTGGAAGATCGCGCGCGTGCACGCGCGCGGCGCGCCCGAGCGCCTGCTCGACACCTATCATGCGGAGCGTTATCCGATCGAGCGGCTCGTGCTGCAGCAGACGAGCTTCATGACGCAACTGGTGGAAGCCGATCACGGCCCGCTCAAGCTGCTGCGCGAGCGCGTGATGCCGGCGCTCGTCGCGCTCGGGCCGCTGCGCGACGCGGCGCGCCAGGCGGTGAGCGAGCTGTCGATCCAGTACCGCCGCAGCCCGCTCACGCTCGAGCGCGTGCTGGACGGCGGCCCTCGCGCGGGCGAGCGCGCCCCGGATGCATTCGTGCGCGTGGTGAACGGTCCGCTTGGCAAGGCGCCGGGCAAGGGGCGCATCTTCGATCTGCACGACCCAGCGTGCTTTTCGTTGTTCCTGCTGGTGGAGGGCGACGCCGACGCGGCAGCGGCGAAAAACGGTGCAGAGGTGAGCGCAATGCTCAAGCGTCTTGCCGAAGCCGTCGAGCGGCTGTTTCCGCAGGCGCTGCGAGTGTGGTGGATCGCCGATCTCGCCAATGGCGAGACGCCGCTGGCGGGCGAGGGCGGCGAGCGCGCGGCAACGCTCACCGAATCGTACGGGCGCACGCGGCCCGCGTTTTATCTGATGCGCTATATCGGCGCGCGGGGGCGTCCCGCGTCGGACCTCAATGCCCTGCTGCGCCACTGCGAGACGTGGTACGCGGCTGCGGGCTTTGCCCAGGCGCCGGCGGTCTGAACCGCGCGGCGCCGTGCGTCTCATGTGACGGGCCGGCTGGCCCCGCTCAAGCCGCCGCGGGCGTCAGCGCCTCGCGATGCTTCGTGAGCGAGGCGAGCACGATCTCCGTGAAGCCCGCTTGTTCGCCTTCGCCATCGAGCGCCGCGAGCAGCGTGCGGCGCATACGCGGCTCCCAGAACTTGCGGATGTGCTCCGCGATGCCCGTGAGCGCTTCCTCGCGATCGGGCAGCGAGTCGAAGAACATGCCTATCTGGTTCGCCATTTCGATCAAGTGATCCGCTTTCATCGCTTTATTTCCCTGAGGTTGTAAGCGGTTCGCGCTTGCTGAGCAGCTCGAGCTGGGTGGTGTTGAAGCGCGAGTATTCGCGCTGCCACTCCGAAGGCTGCTGCACGTGGCTGACCTGCACGGCCGTCACCTTGTACTCGGGGCAGTTCGTGGCCCAGTCCGAGGCATCCGTGGTGATGACGTTCGCGCCCGACTCGGGGAAGTGGAACGTCGTATAGACCACGCCCGGCTGCATGCGCGTGCTGACTTGCGCGCGCAGCACCGTATGGCCCGCGCGCGATTCGATCCCCACCCAGTCGCCGTCGCGGATGCCGCGGTCTTCGGCGTCCACCGGATGGATCTCGAGGCGGTCCTCCTCGTGCCAGCGCGAGTTCTCGGTGCGGCGGGTTTGCGCGCCCACGTTGTACTGCGAGAGGATGCGGCCCGTCGTGAGCAGGAGCGGGAAGCGGCGCGTGACCTTCTCCGGCGAGGCGATGAACTTCGTGATGACGAATTTGCCCTTGCCGCGCACGAACTCGTCGATGTGCATGATCGGGGTGCCTTCGGGCGCATCTTCGTTGCACGGCCACTGGATGCTGCCCATCTCGTCGATCTTCTCGTACGAGACGCCGTGGAACGTTGGCGTGAGGCGCGCGATCTCGTCCATGATCTGCGACGGATGCGTGTAGTCCATCTCGTAGCCGAGCGCACGCGAGAGCAGGATCGTCACTTCCCAGTCCGAGTAGCCGGCGATCGGCGGCATGACCTTGCGCACGCGCGAGATGCGGCGCTCGGCGTTGGTGAACGTGCCGTCCTTTTCGAGGAACGACGAGCCCGGCAGCAGCACGTGCGCGTACTTCGCCGTCTCGTTCAGGAAGATGTCCTGCACGACGATGCATTCCATCGACGAAAGCGCCGCCGCCACGTGCTGCGTGTTCGGGTCGGACTGAACGATGTCCTCGCCCTGGCAGTAGAGGCCCATGAAGGTGCCGTCGAGCGCCGCTTCGAACATGTTCGGAATGCGCAGGCCCGGCTCGCTTTGCAGCGCGACGTTCCAGGCCGCCTCGAACTCGCCGCGCACGATCGAATCGCCCACGTGGCGGTAGCCCGGCAGCTCGTGCGGGAACGAACCCATATCGCACGAACCCTGCACGTTGTTCTGGCCGCGCAGCGGATTCACGCCCACGCCTTCGCGGCCGATGTTGCCCGTGGCCATCGCGAGGTTGGCGATGCCCATCACCATCGTCGAGCCTTGTGCGTGTTCCGTGACGCCGAGGCCGTAGTAGATCGCCGAATTGCCTTGCTGCGCATAGAGGCGCGCGGCGGCGCGCACCTGCTCGGCGGGCACGCCGGTCACTTCGGCCATCGTTTCGGGCGAGTTTTCGGGCAGCGAGACGAAATCGCGCCATTGCTCGAACGCGCGCGTCTCGCAGCGCTCCGCCACGAACGACTCGTTGACGAGCCCTTCGGTCACGATCACGTGCGCGATCGAGTTGATCATCGCGACGTTGGTGCCCGGGCGCAGTTGCAGGTGATGCTCGGCCTTCACGTGCGCGGTATCGACGATGTCGATGCGGCGCGGATCGACGACGATGAGCTTCGCGCCCTGACGCACGCGGCGCTTCAGACGCGAGCCAAACACCGGATGGCCGTCGGTGGGGTTCGCGCCGATTACGATAATCACGTCGGAGTGATCGACCGAAGCGAAGGTCTGCGTACCCGCCGATTCGCCGAGCGTGGTCTTGAGACCGTAGCCCGTTGGCGAGTGACACACGCGTGCGCAGGTATCGACGTTGTTGTTGCCGAACGCGGCGCGCACGAGCTTCTGGACGAGGTAGGTTTCCTCGTTCGTGCAGCGCGACGACGTGATGCCGCCGATCGAATCGCGCCCGTGCTTCGCCTGGATGCGGCGGAACTCGCTCGCGGCGTAGTTGATCGCTTCGTCCCAGCTCACTTCGCGCCACGGATCGGTGATCTTCGCGCGGATCATCGGCTTCTTGATGCGATCCTTGTGCGTCGCGTAGCCCCATGCGAAGCGGCCCTTCACGCAGGCATGGCCTTCGTTCGCCTGGCCGTTCTTGTGCGGGACCATGCGCACGACTTCATTGCCCTTCATCTCGGCCTTGAACGAGCAGCCCACACCGCAATAGGCGCAGGTCGTCACGACCGAGTGCTCGGCCTGGCCCAGCATCACGACGGTCTTTTCCTGCAGCGTCGCGGTCGGGCACGCGGCGACGCAGGCGCCGCACGACACGCATTCCGAGTCCATGAACGATTCGCTCGCGCCGGCGGCGACGCGCGATTCGAAGCCGCGCCCGGCGATGGTCAGCGCGAACGTGCCTTGCGTCTCTTCACAGGCGCGCACGCAACGATTGCAGACGATGCACTTCGACGGGTCATACGTGAAGTACGGATTCGATTCGTCCTTCTTGTCCTTCAGGTGATTCGCGCCGTCAAAGCCGTAGCGCACTTCGCGCAGGCCCGTCACGCCGGCCATGTCCTGCAGCTCGCAGTCGCCATTGGCGGGGCAGGTGAGGCAGTCGAGCGGGTGATCGGAGATGTAGAGCTCCATCACGTTGCGGCGTAGCTTCCGCAGCTGGTTGCTTTGCGTGCGCACCTTCATGCCCGCTTCGACCGGCGTCGTGCACGAAGCGGGATAGCCGCGACGGCCTTCGATTTCCACGAGACACAGACGGCACGAACCGAACGGTTCGAGCGAGTCGGTGGCGCAGAGCTTCGGCACGTTGATGCCGGCCTCGATCGAGGCGCGCATCACCGACGTGCCGGCCGGCACGGTGACGGACTGGCCGTCGATCTCGAGCGTGACGTCCACGTCGGCGTGAACGAGCGGCGTGCCGAAATCGGTATCGTCGAAGGGCGAGCGTTGCTTCTTTGCCTGGGACTTGCAGGCGCAATTGCCGGAACCGCAACCACCGGCTTGGGACATGAGCGTGTCGGACATGGTGGTTCCTCGTTCAGGCGGCCGCCGGTTGCTGGCCTGCTTGTTGGGCGACGGGTTCGAGACCGAAATCTTCAGGGAAATGGTTGAGTGCGGAGATCACGGGGTAGGGCGTCATGCCGCCCATCGCGCACAGCGAGCCGGACACCATCGTGTCGCACAGGTCGCGCAGCAGCGTGACCTGCTTTTCGGACGTGTCGCCCTTGCGGATCTTCGCGATCACCTCGACGCCGCGCGTCGAGCCGATGCGGCACGGCGTGCACTTGCCGCACGATTCGAGCGTGCAGAACTCCATCGCGTACTGCGCGAGTTCGGCGAGATTCGACGTGTCGTCGTGCACGACCAGGCCGCCGTGACCCACGACCGCGCCAACGGCCGCATACGCTTCGTAGTCCATGGGAATGTCCCACTGGCTTTCGGGCAGATAGGTGCCGAGCGGGCCGCCCACCTGCACCGCACGTGCCGGACGGCCGCTGGCGGTGCCGCCGCCGTAGTCGACCATCAGTTCGCGCAGCGTCACGCCGAACGCAAGCTCCACGAGCCCGCCGCGCGCGATATTGCCCGCGAGCTGAAACGGCAGCGTGCCGCGCGAGCGGCCCATGCCGAAGTCCTTGTAGAACGCCGCGCCCTTCGCGAAGATGATCGGCACCGTGGCGAGCGTGATGACGTTGTTGATGACCGTGGGCTTGCCGTACAGGCCGGCGAGCGCGGGCAGCGGCGGCTTGGCGCGCACGATGCCGCGCTTGCCCTCGAGCGACTCGAGCAGCGCCGTTTCCTCGCCGCATACGTAGGCGCCCGCACCCTTGGCCACGAACAGTTCGAAGCGCTTGCCGCTGCCGAGCACGTCGTCGCCGAGCCAGCCGGCAGCACGTGCGCGGCGAATGGCTTCTTCGAGCGCTTCGATCGAATGCGGGTACTCGCTGCGCACGTAGATATGGCCCACGGTCGCGCCCACCGCGATGCCCGCGATCGTCATGCCCTCGATGAGCACGTACGGATCGCTTTCCATGACGAGGCGGTCGGAGAACGTGCCCGAATCGCCTTCGTCGGCATTGCAGACGATGTACTTCTGGTCGGCATGCGCGTTCGCAACCGTGCGCCACTTGATGCCGGCCGGGAACGCCGCGCCGCCGCGGCCGCGCAGGCCCGACTCGAGCAGCGCTTCGCAGATATCGGCGCCGGTCATCTTCAACGCATTGCGCAATCCTTCGAGGCCGCCGTGGGCGACGTAGTCGTCGGTGGAAAGCGGGTCGGTGATGCCGATGCGCACGAACGTGAGGCGCTGCTGCTTGCGCAGATACGGAATTTGCTCGACGAGGCCGACGCTGCGTGCGTGCTGGCCGCCTTGCAGGAAGCCGGCGTCGAAGAGTGCGCCGACTTCATCGGGTTCGACGTTCGCATAGCCTACGCGGCCATCGGGCGTTTCGATTTCGACGAGCGGTTCGAGATAAAGCAGGCCGCGCGAGCCGTTGCGCACGAGTTCGATGCTCGCGCCGCGCGCGGCGGCTTCGCGTTCGATGGCCTCGGCGATGGCATCCGCGCCGAGCGCAAGCGCCGAGGAGTCACGGGGAACGTAGACGCGAGTCATGCGGCCTCCTCGGTGCGCACGGTCGCGAGCGCTGCTGCGTAGAGCTTGTCGAACTTCTGCGGGGTCACTTTTGCGTGCAGCGTGCCGTTAATCATCATGGTGGGCGAGAGCGCGCATTGCCCGAGGCAATAGACGGATTCGAGCGCGACCGGGCCTTCATGCGTGTGCGCGTGTTCGGCGTCGTGGCCGTGCTGTCGGAACCGGCAGCCGGTATGCGACTCGACGTGCTGCGCGAGCGCCTCGCTGCCCATGCTGCGGCAGGCCTCGGCGCGGCACAGCTGAACCGTGACCGGCGCGGGCGGCGCAGTGCGGAAGTGGTGATAGTAGGTGATCACGCCGTGGACCTCGGCGCGCGAGAGATTCAGCGCCTTCGAGAGCGGCACGACCGTGGACGGCGGCACGAAGCCGACTTCGTCCTGGATCGCATGCAGGATCGCAAGCAGCGTGCGGCCTGGTTGTGCGTGACGCAGGACGAGATCGTCCGGCGCGCTAACAGCTGTCTCTTCCATCATGGGGCTTCTCCTGGGCATATATGCACTTGTTATTCATAAAGTGTGCATCTATGCTGCGGTTGTCTTGTTGTCTGACCGAACAATAGGCCCGTGGAAAGGCAGACGCAATAGGAAGGAAAATTTCATAATGATCAAGGTCGAGTGCCATGCGCAGCTAGTCGTGCGCGACGCGGACGGCCGCGAGGCAAGCCTGACGGACGTTGTGCCGTTGCTTGCGCTCGTCGCCGAGGAAGGAAGCATTGCGCAGGCCGCGCAGCGTAAGGGTTTGTCCTATCGCCATGCGTGGGGCGTTTTGCGTGAAGTCGAGGAGCGCCTGGGGGGCGCGTTGATCGCGAAAGCGCGTGGCCGCGGGTCCGTTCTCTCCGAATTGGGCGAGGCTGTGCTGCGCTCCCAGCGCCTGTGCGGGGAGCGGCTGCAGGGCAACCTCGAGGCGCTGGCCAGTGAAGTGGCGAGCGACCTGAACCGCTGGCTCGCGCCCGACGCTCAGGATCTGCGCATCCATGCTTCGCACGGCTACGCGGTGGCGGCGCTCGTGACGGCGCTCGTCGCCGACCACGTGCCCGTGGAGATCAAGTACCGCGACAGCGTCGATGCGATCACGGCGCTCGCGCGCGGCGAATGCGATCTTGCCGGCTTTCATCTACCGCGCGGCGATTTTCGGGCCGCCTGCGCCAACGCCTACCGGAGCTGGCTCGACCCGCAGCGGCACGTGCTCATCCATCTCACGCAGCGCAAGCAGGGACTCTTCGTCGGGCGCGGCAACCCAAAGCAGATCACAGGTCTCGCCGACCTCGCGCGCGGCGATATCCGTTTCGTGAACCGGCCACCGGGCTCGGGCACGCGCATGCTGATCGATCTGCTGCTCACGCGCATCGGCGTCGATCCTGAGCGCGTGAACGGTTATGCGTCGTCGGAACTCACGCATTCGGCGATCGCCGCATTTGTGGCGAGCGGAATGGCCGACGTGGGCTTCGGCGTTGCGCCGGCGGCGCACCATTTCGGGCTCGATTTCATTGAAATTGCCGACGAAGACTACTATTTCGCGTGTGATCGCGGCCACCTCGCGCACGAGCCGCTGGCGACCGTGCTCGGTTTGCTGCGCGGTGCGGGGTTCCGCGCATCCGTTGCGCAACTGGAGGGATACGATCCGGCGTCGTGCGGCGACGTGTTGGAACTCGAAGCCGCATGGGGCGGGCCGCTCGAGGGCGAGGCGCGGCCGTTGTAACAGAAGGCAATGGAATGGTCGGACTATGCTGCAGACTGAGGCGCTTTTTGTGATACTTTCAGTTTGTATTCGCTCTCACGTTTCAGATGCGCGCCCGTCGCGCCGATCGACCATGAAATTTGTCCTCAAAGTTGGTGCCGCGGCCGCAACGGCGGCAGTGTTGTTTGCTACGTTCAACGTTGCCTTTGCGCAGAATTCGCCGGGCGTGCCTGGCGGTATTCTGAGCGATCAGTTCAAGTTTAACGAGCATCCGCAGATGCAGTTCGCCGCTTCGGCGCCGTCGGCCAAGTATCAGCATGGCAAGCCGACTGCCGCACGCAAGCGTGGTGATCTGGGTGATCAGAACGGCTGTAATCTGCAGTGCCCGCAGGACAATTGATGATCACGGGGCGCACGCGAAAGTTGCGCCGCTTGTGGAGCAAAGAAAAACTCGCGAGGCCTGAACGGGCCGTCGCGAGTTTTTTTCTGTGCGACTGGCTAGAGTGAGGACTGCAGCAAGCAAAAAGCCCCGACAGCCTTGCGGCGCCGGGGCTCGAGTCCGGTCGTCGTGGACGAAAGGAAAAATCTGGTGGAGCCGGCGGGAATCGAACCCGCGTCCAGAAGCAGTCCATAACCAGTTCTACATGCGTAGTTCTGTCGTTTGATTTAACCGGAGCGACGCGGACGAACACGCTGCGCTACGGCGATTCACTGGATTTTCGACCTTGGCGTCGTGACGCCACCAAGGCTTAACTGACGTAAATGACCTCTGGCGGTATTGCTACCGGTCTTGCGACGCTAGCCCGTCAGTGAGCCAGGCAGAGGACGGCGGCCCTTAGGCTGCCAGTGCGAACGTATCGTCGTTTGCAGTTACGTTTTTCCCATTGATTAACGAGGTGACGGGTCCTCGGCATGCCCTGATTACTTCATAACCCCTGTCGAAACCAGGTCGGCCCCAGAGGATGGAACAATTATCCCATAGTTCGTCATATGAGGCGAACCGTGCCCGGTTCAAGGGCGCGCGGGGCTCTTCGCGATCAAAAGCCGCTGTAGCACCGCCTCAGGCCGCCTTGCCGATGTGCTGAAGCAGGGCGAACAGTGCCGCCGTGGTGTCCGCGACATATTGCGCGTCCCACTGCGAGGGCGGTACGTCGTTGCCGCAGTAGCCGTAGGCGGCGGCGATCGTCGCCATGCCCGCCGCGGCGCCCGCCTGCACGTCGCGCAGATCGTCGCCGACATAGACCACGCGCTGCGGCGCGATGCCGAGCGCCTCGGCCGCGTGCAGCAATGGCGCCGGATGCGGCTTGGAATAGGGCGTCGTATCGCCGCTCACCACGCAGCTAGCGCGCGTGTCCAGATGCATCAGTTTCACGAGCGGCTCGGTGAGACGGGCGACCTTGTTGGTCACGATGCCCCAGCGCACGCCGCGTGCGTCGAGGTCGTCGAGCACCGCATCGATACCGGCGAAGAGCGCCGTCTCGATGCGCAGATTCGCCTCGTAGTTGGCGAGAAACTCCTCGCGCATCGCGGCGAACTCGCGATCGTCGGGGCCGATCCCGAACGCGCCGCCAATCAGGCCGCGTGCGCCCGCCGAAGCGAGCGGACGCAGCTTCTCGAGCGGCGTGGGCACGAGACCGCGCGCGTGGCGCATCTGGTTGACGGCGGCGGCGAGGTCCGGGGCCGTATCGGCGAGCGTGCCGTCGAAGTCGAACAGCACGGCGTCGCAGGCGGCAAGCGCTGCGGCGCTCTCCGCGGCAGGTTGGGCGTTCGTGGGTGAATTCATGTCTGGAAGCGATGGCGCGGCGCGCCGGTGTGCAGGGAATGCCGCCGGAGCAGGGTGATCCGGCGGCGCCGCTCGCGCAAGAGCCGTCAGGCGCCGCGCCGGCAAGCGATCATGTAATTGACGCTGGAGTCGTTCGATAGCGCGAAGTGCCGCGTGAGCGGGTTATACGTGATGCCCTTGATCTCGGCGACGTGCATGCCGGCGTCACGCACGAACGCGGCAAGCTCCGAGGGGCGGATGAAGCGCGCGTAGTCGTGCGTGCCCTTGGGCAGCATCTGCGCGATGTATTCCGCGCCGATCACGGCGAGAAGATACGACTTCACGTTGCGATTGAGCGTCGAAAAGAACACCCAGCCGCCAGGCTTCACTAGCGTCGCGCAGGCCTTCACGACTTCGGCGGGCTGCGGCACGTGTTCGAGCATTTCCATGCAGGTCACGACGTCGAATGACGCCGGTTCGCGCGCGGCGATCGCTTCGGCTGCGATCAGCTCGTAGTCCACCGTCACGCCGCTCTCAAGGCTATGCAGGTCGGCCACGCCGAGCGCCTCGCGCGACAGGTCGATGCCTTTTACGGTTGCGCCGAGTCCCGCCATCGATTCGGAAAGGATGCCGCCGCCGCAGCCGATGTCGAGCACGCGCCTGGAAGGCAGATGCGCATGGCTGTCTATCCAGGCGAGGCGAATGGGGTTGAGTTCGTGCAGCGGCTTGAATTCGGCGTTCGGGTCCCACCAGCGATGAGCGAGATCGCTGAATTTCTGCAGCTCGTGGGGATCGGCATTCGTCATGTCGTGGCAGCCTGAAGCGCGGTACGGGTCGGAAAGAATAAGCCCAGAGTATACAGGCGGGTGCACAGGGCAGCAAAATGCCGCGCCGTGCCGTCAGGCTTTCCGGAACGATGACGCCGCGCGCAGACAGGCGAAATGAAAGAAGGATAAAGCGCGGGATAAAAAAAGCCCCGCCGAAGCGGGGCTTTTGAGACTTGCGGTCGAGCGCTCGCGATTACTGCTTTTGCGTGCCGACGACTTCGACTTCCACGCGACGGTCCGGTGCGAGGCAGGCGATGAGAGCCTTGCGGTTCTTCTGGTTGCAGCCCGTCGTAACCGGGTTGCGCTTGCCCTTGCCTTCCGTGTAGATACGCTCTGCCGGAACGCCCTTGCTGACGAGGTACGACTTGACGGCTTGCGCACGGCGCAGCGACAGACGGTCGTTGTAGGCGACCGAGCCGATACGGTCGGTGTAGCCCGTCGCGACGACGACTTCGAGGTTCAGAGCCTGGATCTTGCTTGCCAGGTCGTCCAGCTTTTCCTTACCAGCCGGCTTCAGGATGGCCTTGTCGAAGTCGAACAGGGCGTCAGCCTGGTACGTGATCTTCTGGCTGGTGATGGCCGGCGGCGGCGGAGCGACCGGCGGCTGCGGTGCCTGGGCGACCAGGGCGCCATCGCACTTGGCGTTGGCGGTGGCCGGCGTCCAGAATGCATCGCGCCAGCAAAGCTCGTTCGTGCCGTTCATCCACACGTATTCGCCGGTACCATTCACCCAGTTGTCATTGACGGCTTGTCGCGACGCCGGCACCGATTGTGCCTGAGCGGATGCAGCCACAACTGCGGTAGCTGCAATGAACGCGAGCTTTGAAAGTTTATTCATATTTCTCCTCTCGAAATTGAGATTACCGCAGGTTTACTGCGAGCCATATGACGAAGACAAGTCATACATTGCTCGAAGTATAACATTGGCAAGTTGTGGGGAACGCTTTGCGTTGTGTAGACTTCGAGCAGTGTCTAACTTTGTGCGTTGGCATTTTGCCATATCGTTCCCCTCCGACGATAAAAAAAATCCGCCCCTTTCACTGCTGCTGGTCGAACGTGGTACGCCCGCAACAAAAAAGTTCCCTTAATTTTACCTGGTATTGCGCCTGGGTAGCGGGAGCGTCACACATTGTCATCCAAATCAGTGGCGATGCATCTGATTCCGGTTCGCACTGCGGCGTTTGCGCCACGCTCAAGGCGCTTTTGAGCCCTTCGGCTTCACTCCTCTAATAGGTATACGCAGGCGGCGGGCGAGGGTGTCGTGCATGGTAGAATCGCGTGGTGCGCTGCGTCCGCGGCGTCCATGCGACAGCTGGGCGTCCCGTGGTGACTGCGGCGACCTCCGCTCTACAAGTTGGGGCGAGGCGCTAGCACACCGCGTGCCCAAATAAGACATCGATAATGGATCAATTCGCCAAAGAGACTCTGCCAATCTCCCTCGAGGAGGAAATGCGCCGCTCGTATCTCGATTACGCGATGAGCGTGATCGTCGGGCGAGCACTTCCGGATGTTCGTGACGGCCTGAAGCCTGTTCACCGGCGCGTGCTCTATGCAATGCACGAGCTGAATAACGACTGGAACCGCGCTTACAAGAAGTCGGCGCGTATCGTCGGCGACGTAATCGGTAAGTACCACCCCCACGGCGACACGGCTGTCTACGACACGATCGTGCGGATGGCGCAGAACTTCTCCCTGCGCTACATGCTCGTCGACGGCCAGGGTAACTTCGGCTCCATCGATGGCGACAACGCCGCCGCCATGCGATACACCGAAATCCGCATGGCGAAGATCGGCCACGAGCTGCTGGCCGACATCGACAAGGAAACGGTCGACTTCGGGCCGAACTACGACGGCAGCGAGAGCGAGCCGCAGATCCTGCCGGCGCGCATCCCGAACCTGCTCATCAACGGTTCGTCGGGTATCGCGGTCGGCATGGCCACGAACATTCCGCCGCACAATCTCAACGAAGTCGTCGACGCGTGCCAGCATCTGCTGAAAACCCCGCAGGCAACGATTGACGAGCTGATCGAGATCATTCCCGCACCCGATTTCCCGACCGCCGGCATTATTTATGGCGTCGCCGGCGTGCGCGACGGCTATCGCACCGGCCGCGGCCGCGTCGTGATGCGCGCGGCTACGCACTTCGAGGAAATTGATCGCGGTCAACGCATGGCGATCATCGTCGACGAATTGCCGTATCAGGTGAACAAGCGTTCGCTGCTCGAACGCATTGCCGAGCTCGTCAACGAGAAGAAGCTCGAAGGCATCTCCGATATTCGCGACGAATCGGACAAGAGCGGCATGCGTGTCGTGATCGAGCTCAAGCGCGGCGAAGTGCCCGAGGTCATCCTCAACAATCTGTACAAGGCGACGCAGCTGCAGGACACGTTCGGCATGAACATGGTCGCGCTGGTGGACAACCAGCCGAAGCTGCTGAACCTGAAGGAAATGCTCGAGCATTTCCTCTCGCATCGCCGCGAAGTGCTCACGCGTCGTACGGTGTACGAGCTGCGCAAGGCGCGCGAACGCGGCCACGTGCTGGAAGGTCTCGCCGTTGCGCTCGCGAACATCGATGATTTCATCGAGCTCATCAAGGCCGCGCCCACGCCGCCCATCGCGAAGCAGGAGTTGATGAATCGCTCGTGGGATTCGTCGCTCGTGCGCGAGATGCTCACGCGCGCGGAGCAGGACAATGCGGCGGCAGGCGGGCGCGAAGCCTACCGTCCGGAAGGGCTGAACCCGCAATATGGTATGCAGGCTGACGGCCTCTACCGTCTGTCCGACACGCAGGCGCAGGAAATCCTGCAAATGCGCCTCCAGCGCCTGACCGGCCTGGAGCAGGACAAGATCATCGGCGAGTACCGTGAAGTGATGGCGCAGATCGCCGACCTGCTCGACATCCTTGCGCGCCCCGAGCGCGTAACTGTCATGATCTCCGACGAACTCACCTCGATCAAGAGCGAATTCGGCGACGCCCGCCGCTCGAAGATCGAGATGAACGCCACGGAGCTCAACACCGAAGACCTGATCACGCCGCAGGACATGGTCGTGACCATGTCGCACGCGGGTTATGTGAAATCGCAGCCGTTGTCGGAATATCGTGCCCAAAAGCGTGGAGGTCGCGGCAAGCAGGCGACTTCGATGAAGGACGACGACTGGATCGACACGCTCTTCATCGCCAACACGCACGATCACATCCTGTGCTTCTCGAATCGCGGTCGCGTGTACTGGGTGAAGGTGTATGAAGTGCCGCAGGGTTCGCGCAACTCGCGCGGCCGTCCGATCGTCAACATGTTCCCGCTGCAGGACGGCGAGAAGATCACGGTCGTGCTGCCGGTCAAGGAATTCTCGGCCGACAAGTTCGTTTTCATGGCCACCGCGCTCGGCACGGTAAAGAAGACGCCGCTCGAAGCCTTTAGCCGCCCGTTGCGCAAGGGTATTATTGCGGTCGGTCTCGACGACGGCGACTATCTGATCGGCGCCGCGATCACCGACGGCGAGCACGACGTCATGCTGTTCTCCGACGCCGGCAAGGCGGTGCGCTTCGACGAGAACGACGTGCGCCCGATGGGCCGCGAAGCGCGCGGCGTGCGCGGCATGCAGCTAGAAGACAATCAGCAGGTCATCGCGCTCCTCGTGGCGGGCGACGAGCAGCAGTCGGTGCTCACCGCGACCGAGAACGGTTATGGCAAGCGCACCCCGATCACGGAGTACACGCGCCACGGCCGCGGCACGAAGGGCATGATCGCGATCCAGACGTCGGAGCGCAACGGCAAGGTGGTTGCGGCCACACTCGTCGACTCCGAAGCGCAGATCATGCTGATCACCACCACGGGCGTTTTGATTCGCACCCGCGTGTCGGAAATTCGCGAAATGGGCCGTGCAACGCAAGGTGTTACACTCATCAGCCTTGACGAAGGTACGAAGCTTTCCGGACTGCAGCAGGTCGCCGAAGCGGACGCAGAAGTGGACGCCGAAGGTGAGGGCGAACCGGGCGAAGGCGAAGAGTGATGCGTCATCCTGGCCCGCACAAGCGTGTTCAATCGATGCGCTTACGCGGACTTTAAGGTGGGTTTCAGCGAACCTTGTTAGTGTCAGCGAAATGAATGGTGTGCCGGGCGGACCGGTGAGCGGGCGCAGAACGCAATGCGGCGCCCCGCAGTCCGCGCGGCAGCGCAAATCGATTAATTTCTCAAAGGGAGTAATGATGCAAAAACGATTCAAGCAGGTGATGTTGCTGGCCGCTCTCGTGCCGACGTTTGCCATGGCTCAGGCGCTCCAGAACCAGGCGCCCGCCCCCCAGGCACCGGCAGCGGCTGCAGCACCCGTCGATCCGGCCAAGCAAGCCGCGATCAAGGACCTGCTCGACGCGATCGACGCACAGAAGCTCGTCGGCGCAATCGGCAACAGCGCCCAGATGCAAGCCAAGCAGCTCGTCCCGGCCATCCTGTCGGACGCGCTCTCGGAAAACAAGACGATGACGGACAAGCAGAAGCAAGCTGCCGTGCCGTCGCTGCAAAAGAACGCCGTGCCGAAGCTGGTTGACTCGGCAGGCCAGGTCTTCGCGACCGACTCGTTCAAGACGGACGCCATGCAAGCTCAGTACGACGCCTACGCGAAGTACTACAGCACGCAGGAAATCAAGGACCTGACGACGTTCTACCGCAGCCCGACCGGCCGCAAGTTCATTCAGGTTCAAGACCAGGTTGGCCGCGACGTCGTGAACAGCCTGATGCAGAAGTACATGCCGCAGTCGATCAAGGCAACGCGCGACCAGGCCGACAAGGAAGTCGCTTCGGTCAAGGTCGGCAAGTAAGCCTGGCAAATGAGCCCGGCACTTAAGCCCTTCAGGTCCGCAGCCATGATGCACGGTCGCGGGGCCGGATCGGCCGCATAGACCGGGAAGCCCACTGCCGCGCGGTGCGTGGCGGGTTCCCGGCGACAATGCGATAATGGTCGTTTGCGCGATGAGCGCAAGCGGCCATTTTCTTTTTTCTGGCGTGTTTTCCGGCGGTTTTTGCCACAGCGCCTGCCTCGGGGATCTCTTTACGATGCGCGTCTACAACTTCTCAGCCGGGCCGGCAGCGTTGCCAGAGGAAGTCCTGCGTCAGGCCGCTGACGAAATGCTCGACTGGCACGGCAGCGGCATGGGCGTGATGGAAATGAGCCATCGCGGCCCGGAATTCATGCAGATCCACGCCGAGGCGCTGCTCGATCTGCGTGAGTTGATGCAGGTCCCCGCAAGTCACCAGATTCTGTTCCTGCAGGGCGGCGGCATCGGCGAAAACGCGATCGTGCCGCTCAACCTGTTCGGTTCGAAGCCGCGCGCCGATTTCGTCGTGACCGGCTCCTGGTCGCAGAAGTCGCAGAAGGAAGCGCTCAAGTACGGCGAAGCGCATATCGCCGCCACGGGCCGCACCGAGGCCGGCTTCACGCATTCACCGCCGAAGAGCGAGTGGAAGCTCTCCAGCGACCCCGCCTACGTGCACCTGTGCACGAACGAGACGATCGACGGCGTCGAGACCTTCGAGATTCCCGACCTGGGCGACATTCCGCTCGTGGCCGACGCCTCGTCGCACATCCTCTCGCGCCCGATGGACATCGCCAAATACGGCGTGCTTTACGGCGGCGCGCAGAAGAACATCGGCATGGCGGGCGTGACGGTCGTGATCGTGCGCGAGGACCTGCTCGACCGCTCGATGCCGATCTGTCCTTCGGCGTTCGAATGGAAGACCGTGGCCGCGAACAACTCGATGTTCAACACGCCGCCGACCTACGCGATCTATATCGCCGGGCTCGTGTTCAAGTGGTTGAAGCGTCAGGGCGGTCTCGAAGTCATCGAGGCGCGCAATGTGGAAAAAGCGAAGCTGCTCTACGACACGATCGACGCGAGCAGCTTCTATATCAACAAGGTGGAGCGCCGCGCGCGCTCGCGGATGAACGTGCCGTTCTTCCTCGCCGACGAAACACGTAACGCAGATTTCCTCGCCGGCGCCAAAGAGCGCGGGCTGTTGCAGCTGAAGGGCCACAAGTCCGTCGGCGGCATGCGGGCATCGATTTACAACGCGGTGCCGCTCGAAGCAGTGAATGCGCTGGTCGAGTACATGAAGGAATTCGAGGCGAAGCACGCGTAAGCGCTCCTCGCTCACGGGCGAAGCGGCGCCGCGCGCATCCTTTCAGATTGCCGGTTTCACGCATGGACGACGAACTCAACTCCCAACTCAAGCCGCTGCGCGAACGCATCGATGCGATCGACGCGCAGCTCATCGCGCTCCTGAACCAGCGCGCCTCGGTCGCGCTCGAAGTCGGCGAGGTCAAGAAGCACTTCAACGCGCCGGTGTTTCGCCCGGAGCGCGAGCAACAGGTGATCGAGCGCCTGCAGAACATGAGCGACGGCCCGCTCGGCAACGATCACATCAGCGCGATCTGGCGCGAGATCATGGCCGCGAGCCGTTCGCTCGAAAAGACGATTTCGGCTGCGTTCCTCGGCCCGGTCGGCACCTATAGCGAACAGGCGATGTACCAGTACTTCGGTCAGTCGATCGAAGGCCTGCCGTGCCCGTCGATCGATGAGGTGTTCCGCTCGGTCGAGGCGGGCGCCGCCGAGTTCGGCGTCGTGCCGGTCGAGAACTCGACCGAGGGCGCCGTTTCGCGCACGCTCGACCTGTTCCTCGAAACGCAGCTCGTCATCGGCGGCGAAATCGCGTTGCCGATTCAGCACAATCTGATGACGCAAAGCGGCAACCTGCAAGGCGTTACGCGCGTGTGCGCGCATCCGCAGGCGCTTGCACAGTGTCAGCACTGGCTGACGGCGAACGCGCCGCAGCTCGAGCGTCAGAGCGTGTCGAGCAACGCGGAAGCCGCGCGCCTCGCCGCCGCCGACCCGACGGTCGCCGCGATTGCGGGCGATCGCGCCGCCACGCACTACGGTCTCCTGATCGCAAACGCGCTGATCCAGGACGACCCGCACAACCGCACGCGCTTCGTCATGATCGGCAAGCAGCCGGCGGGCGCGACGGGGCGCGACCAGACCTCGATGATCGTGTCGGTGAAGAACGAGCCGGGCGCGGTGTACAAGCTGCTCGAGCCGCTCGCGCGCCACAGCGTGTCGATGACGCGATTCGAGTCGCGGCCGGCGCGCCTTGGCAGCACGTGGGAGTACTACTTCTACATCGACTTCGAAGGTCATCGTGACGAACCCGCCGTGGCCGCCGCGCTCGACGAACTCAGCAAGAAAGCCGCGTATCTGAAGATCCTTGGTTCGTATCCGCGCGCACGCTAAGGCGTGGAAGGTGCGGGCGGCCCGCCGCCAATCGCCGCCCGCCGCATGAGAATGCCGGGCGGCGCGCCTTTCCGATCCGTCCGGTAGAGACCGTTGTACGCCCGGCGCCCTGAGCCCTGGAGAGACGCATGACCACGCAATTCGGCCCCTCGTATGTGCGCGCCATCGCGCCTTACATCGCCGGCAAACCGATTTCCGAAGTCGCGCGCGAGTTTGGACTCGACGAAGCGCGCATCGTGAAGCTCGCGTCGAACGAGAATCCGCTCGGTATGCCCGAATCGGCGCAGCGCG
Organism: Paraburkholderia sp. BR10872; assembly: GCF_040965835.1. NCBI lineage: Bacteria > Pseudomonadati > Pseudomonadota > Betaproteobacteria > Burkholderiales > Burkholderiaceae > Paraburkholderia > Paraburkholderia sp. BR10872. The sequence continues at coordinate 844 of NZ_JBFRCN010000022.1, read as the reverse complement.
CGATCGTGCAGGCCGCGAGCGAACTGGGCCGCTATCCCGATTCAAACGCGTTCGAGCTGAAGGCTGCGCTGGCCGCGCGCTACGACGTGCCGCCCGAGTGGATCACGCTCGGCAACGGCAGCAACGACATTCTCGAAATGGCCGCGCATGCGTTCGTCGAGCGCGGTCAGGCGATCGTTTATTCGCAGTACTCGTTCGCGGTCTACGCACTCGCGACCCAGGGCCTCGGCGCGCGCCATATCGTGACGCCGGCCGTGCACTACGGCCACCATCTCGACGCGATGCTGGCGGCGATCGATGAGGACACGCGTCTCGTGTTCGTGGCGAACCCGAACAACCCGACCGGCACGTTCGTCGACGGCGCGACGCTCGAGGCGTTTATCGCGAAGGTGCCCGCGCATGTCGCGGTCGTGCTCGACGAGGCGTACACGGAGTACCTCGCGGCTGAGAAGCGCTATGACTCGATCGCGTGGGTGCGCCGCTATCCGAACCTGCTCGTTTCGCGCACGTTCTCGAAAGCCTACGGACTCGCCGGCCTGCGTATCGGCTTCGCGATCGCCCAGCCGGAACTGACCGATCTGCTCAACCGTCTGCGCCAGCCGTTCAACGTCAACACGCTCGCGCAGGCCGCTGCGATTGCCGCGCTCGGCGACACGCCGTTCCTCGAGCGCAGCGCGGCGCTCAACGCCGAGGGCTATCGCACGCTTACCACGGCGTTCGAGCGCCTCGGCCTCGAATACGTGCCTTCGGACGGCAATTTCGTGCTGGTGCGCGTGGCGAAGGACGCAACGGACGACGGCGCAGGCGAGCGCGTGAATCTCGCGCTGCTCAAGCAAGCCGTGAT